>JANWYN010000146.1 GCA_025055235.1 Candidatus Roseilinea sp.
TGGTCGAGGCCGGCCTCACCCGCGCCAAGAACGCCAGCAACATCATGATGAAGAACTTGATGGACTTCGTGATGGGCAGCCTAGCGTATTGGGCCGTGGGCTTTGGCTTGATGTTCGGCGCGGTGGGCAGCGGCCTCTTCGGCACGAGCAACTTCTTCCTGGGCTCGACCGGCAGCGACGTCGGCAACGTGCCAATGCTAGGCTTCTGGCTGTTCCAGCTCGTCTTCGCCGGGACGGCGGCCACCATCGTCTCCGGCGCGATGGCCGAGCGCACCAAGTTCAGCGGCTACCTGATCTACAGCATCGTGATCTCGGCCATCATTTACCCGATCTTCGGTCACTGGGTGTGGGGCACGGGCTGGCTGTGGACGCTGGGCGATTCGACTGGCTTAGTGCCCGGCGGCGGCTTCCGCGACTTCGCCGGCTCGACGGTGGTGCATAGCGTAGGCGGCTGGGCAGCGTTGATGGGCACGCTGGCGCTGGGGCCGCGCCTAGGCCGCTTCAATCGCGATGGCTCACCGAACGCCATCCCCGGCCACTCGGTCACGTTGTTCGGCCTGGGCGTATTCATCTTGTGGCTGGGCTGGTTCGGCTTCAACCCCGGCAGCCAGCTTGCCATCGCCGGCGGCAACGCCGATGCCGTGGCGCTGGTGGCTGCGAACACCAACCTGGCGGCAGCTGCCGGCGCAGCCGCTGCGGTGCTCCACGGCTATATCACCTCGAAGAAGGCGAACGTGGGCGCGGCGTTCAACGGCGTGCTGGCCGGCCTGGTGGCCATCACCGCGCCGTGTGCCTATGTCACCCCGCTCGACTCGATCATCATCGGCGCCGTGGGTGGCGTGCTGGTCATGGTCTTCGGCAAGGTGCTGGAGGCGCTGAAGATTGACGACCCGGTCGGCGCGATTCCGGTGCACCTGGTGAGCGGCGCGTGGGGCACGTTGGCCATCGGCCTGTTCGCCTCGCTCAACGGCGTGACCGGCTTGTTCCACGGCGGCGGGCTGGGCCAGCTCATCATCCAGCTCATCGGCGTGATTGCCTGCGGCGTCTGGACGGCGGCGACGACCGGCGCGCTGTTCTTCGCCATCAAGAAGACCATCGGCCTGCGCGTCAGCGCCGAGGAAGAGATTCAGGGCTTGGATGCGATGGAGCACGGCACCATCGCCTACCCGCAGGACGTGGACTTCACGCCCGGCGCGCCCAGCCCGGCGTCGAGCATCTATCGCCCGGGCACATCGCCGGCAGCTACGGGCAAGTAACAGGTAAGGTTCAAATCGGTCAGACCGCTGGCAGCGGTCTGACCGATTTCATTTCCCCAAGTTCTCTCTCACGCAGGCGACCAGCCGGTCGCCGTGCAGCGTGAGCCAGGCATCCACGCGCGCCAGCGACTCCAGCCAGCTCGCCACGTCCACATACGGAGTGAGGTTGGCTAAGAAGCGTCCGACCAGGTGCATCAGCACATTGGCGTTGCGCAGCAGCACCATCACCGGCAACAGCGCGATCTCCTCATCGCCGAAGCGGCCGGCGCGCCCGTAGCCACGCGCCAGGGCAGCGATGCGCTCCCATTCGCGCCCGCTCCCCATCGCGTCCCAGCACCAGGTATCTACGGCGATGGCGAAGTCCATGCCGCGCGGGTTGAACGCGCAATTCTCGAAATCCAGCACCGCCGTGACGCGCGGGCCGTCCATGAGGAGGTTGCCGGTAATGTAGTCGCCGTGGATGAGCTGTTGCGGCAAGGCGCGGATGCGCTTTTCATGGGCGTAGATGCGTTCGAGCACTGCATCTACGCGCGCCACATCTGCCCGCGACGCCAGTGATCCTACGGCGCGCATCGCCTCGAATGGGTCGGATACCAGCGGATGCACGCGCCCGAGCTCAATGTATGGTCGAGGCGCGCCGGCGCCGCGCGATTCCACACGGGCCAGCGCGGCATGCAGCACCGCCATCGCCTCGCCGGCGCCCTCGGCCTGCCCGAGGTCGTAGACGACGGGATTCTCGCCGCGAATGAACGGGATGAGCACCATCAGTCGCACCTGTTGCCCGTTATCCACCAACGCCCACGGCTCTCTTCGCCGGGTGGGTATGGGTGCAGGCACGGCAAACGGCAGCGCCTGCTCGGCCAGTTGCATCAGCACAGCCATCTCGTGCTGAATGTATTTGGGGTTGGCGTGATTGCCATACACGCGCAACACGTAGGGCAGCGGTGCGCCGGCGCTGTCGTGCAGGCGATACAGAAAGTTGTTGTAGCCGCGCCCCAGCGGACGGAGGACGCAGCCGGCCGGGACATCCCATATCCCGGACAATTCGATCTGTGCGACTCCTACGCCGGACACACCACCTCGCGCGTGAGCGGATAGGAATCGTCGGCGGTTTGCACTTTGTATCGCAGCCCAAGCCGCGTGGCAAACGCGCCGACGTTGCCGGCGGCGTCCATCACCAAGATGCGCACCCAGTCGGCGCGGCTCATGTGGTTCTCAGCAGTAGATTCGCCGAGCAGCTCTGACAACTGGCGCACCACCTCGCAGCCGGCGGCTTCCAGCGACCAGCCCAGGCGCATCAACATGACGGCTTGCACTGCCGCGCCGATGCGCATGGCGGCCTCGCCTAGCCCCATGCAGGTTGCTGCGCCGTAGCGGTTGTCGCAGTAGTTGCCCGCGCCGATGATGGGCGAATCGCCCACCCGTCCGGGATACTTCCAGGCGATGCCCGACGTGCTAACCGCGCTGCAGATGTTGCCGGCGGCGTCGCGGACGATCACGTTCATCGTGTCGCTGCCTCTCCGCTCGCGCAGCGCGCGCACCGTCAGCGTGATCGCATCGTCTTCCTCGTCCTCGACGACCGCGGCGATGCGCTGCTGCCAGGCAGCCTGTGCCTCGGGCGAGAGCATGTCGCGTCGTTCGGCGCCGATCTCGATCGCGAAGCGCGCTGCGCCTTCGCCGGCCAACAACACATGCGGCAAGCGCAGCATCACCTGCCGGGCCACGCTGATCGGATGGCGAAAGCCCTTCAGCGCAGCGACTGCACCGGCGCGCAGCGTCGCGCCGTCCATGAACGAAGCATCCAGCTCGACTTCGCCCAGGATGTTCGGCCAGCCGCTATAGCCGACCGTGTGTTCATCAGGGTCGTCTTCGACGGCGCAGGCGATGGATTCGGCGACGTCGCCGGCGCTCGCGCCGCGCCGCAGCCGCTGCATGCCGTCGGCAATGAATTCGTCGCGGATCTCGGCATTGGCCAGGATGACAGGTGCAGATGCCATGCCGGAGATTGTAGGGCATCCGAGATGCGAGGAGACGCCGCGACATGCGCACCGGTCACGCTAACCAGCCGAGCGCGCGGGCGATGTTGATCGCTTCGATGCGACCATCGGCGCCGAGCTTGGCAAGCACGTTGCCGACGTGAAAGGCTGCCGTGCGTTCGCTAACGCCCAGATAGGCGGCGATCTCTTTGTTGCGCAGGCCGCGCGACATCAACGTCAGGACTTCCTGTTCGCGTTGCGTGAGCCTGACCACGGGCAACGGAGCGCCGGCGCGGTGTACGGCGTCGCCATCCGCTTCGGTAACCTCGGGCGATTCGGTCAGTTCGCGGCAAACTGCCGTGAGCAATCGAGCAAGCGTTCGTAACTCCGCGGCAAGCGTCGCATCGTCTACCGTGGCGCACAAGGCTCGCAGGCGCGACGACGCATCCACCAGCGCCTCGCATGGCGAGGCGTAGGTCGGCGCAACCTCATCCTCACGGCGCAGGGTCATCCCATTCTTCGATCTCGCCATCCAGATGGCGGCGAACAAAGCGGATTGGACGATCGGGCGGCGGGCGACGGCGATGCATGGGCGGTGGCGGAGGTGGGCCCTCCTCGAACCATTCCTCGGCAAATGGCCCCGGCGGCGGGAAAGGATGGGCATGCATGGGAGGCACGCTCCAGCGCGGTTCAGGCTGCTCGATCGGCTTGGCTGGCTCGGCCTGCTCGCCTTCGGCCAGCGGGCGCTTGAAAATGTGAAAGGCGCCGCCCACCGGCTGCGGCTGCACGCCGACCAATTCCCAGCCCTGCTCGCCGAGCGCGTTCAGGTAGCGCCGCCCGAAAGCCGTCATGCGTTCGCCATCCTCGATCAACGTCTCTTCGCCCTCGATGGACACGCGCCCGCGGAAATCCACGAACGCAACTTTGTACTCGTAACGCCGCTTGCTCATGACTACGATGTTACGCACCCCGGCGCTGCGCGTAAACTGTCAAACCTGACAGGCATCAGCGCCGCTTGCGCGGGCCGGCCTTCTTCGGCTTTTTGATGGCGTAGGTCGTGGGCGGTTGAGCTGCTTCGCCGGCGAGTGGGCGCTCCTCGTCGCCATCCACGCCGTAATCGCGCATGCGCCGGATCTTCTCCCACTCCGGCGTCTGATCGTCTATGTCGTTGAGCAACTGGCGCAACTCCAAAATCTGGTCACGGAGCATGGCGGCCTTCTCGAACTCCAGGTCTTTGGCTGCCTGGCGCATCTGCTCCTCCAGCTCGGCGATGAGGCGCTTCTGCTCGCTCTTGGGCACCGACGCCAAACGTAGCGCGAGCGGCCCGGCCGTCTCCTGCGCCTTGCGCTTGGCGTCGTAGCCGGCTTTGCCCTCGGCCACCCTCACCCGATCGGTCAGGTCGCGAATCGCCTTGTAGATGGATTGCGGCTGGATGCCGTGCGCTTCGTTGTAGGCAATCTGCTTGGCGCGCCGGCGCTCGGTCTCTTCGATTGCAACGCGCATCGAATCGGTCACCGTGTCGGCATACATGATGACTTTGCCGTTGACGTGGCGGGCCGCCCGGCCGATGGTCTGGATGAGCGAGGTGGCGCTGCGCAGGAAGCCTTCTTTGTCCGCGTCGAGGATGGCCACCAGCGACACCTCCGGCAAGTCCAATCCTTCGCGCAGCAGGTTGATGCCGACGACCACGTCGTATTCGCCCAGGCGCAGATCGCGCAGGATCTCCACGCGCTCGACCGTCTGCACCTCGCTGTGCAGGTACTGCACCTTGATCCCCAGCTCTTGCAGATAGCCGGTCAGGTCTTCGGCCATGCGCTTGGTGAGCGTGGTGACTAGCGTGCGTTCGCCGCGCGCGACGCGCTCGCGAATCTCGCCGATCAGATCATCCACCTGGCCGCGCACCGGCCGCACTTCGACCACCGGATCTACGATGCCGGTCGGGCGGATCACCTGATCCACGACCACGGCGCTGTTCTGCAGCTCATACGGCCCCGGCGTAGCGCTGGTGAAGATCACCTGGCGGAAGCGCTGCTCGAACTCCTCGAACTTGAGCGGCCGGTTATCCAGCGCGCTGGGCAAGCGAAAGCCGTAGTCCACCAGCACCTGCTTGCGCTCGCGGTCGCCGTTGTACATGCCGCGGATCTGCGGGATGGTCATGTGGCTTTCGTCAATCACCAGCAGGAAGTCGTCGGGGAAGTAGTCCAGCAGGGTAAACGGCGGCGTGCCCGGCGGCCGGCCGTCGAGCAAGCGCGAGTAGTTCTCGATGCCGCTGGTGAAGCCGACTTCGCGCAGCATCTCGATGTCGTAGCGCGTGCGCTGCTCGATGCGCTGCGCCTCCAGATACTTCTCCTGCAACTTGAAGAAGGCGATGCGCTCTTCCAGCTCCTGTTCGATCTCGCGGATGGCGCGCTGCAGCTTCTCTTGCGGCGTGATGTAGTGTTTGGCCGGGTAGATTTCGACTTCTGGCAGCTCTTTGAGGATTTCGCCGGTGAGCGTGTCTATCTCGGTGATGCGCTCGACCTCGTCGCCGAAGAACTCGATGCGATAGGCGGTCTCGGCGTAGGCCGGCTGCACCTCCAGCGTGTCACCGCGCACGCGGAAGCGGCCGCGGGTTAGGTTGGCGTCGTTGCGCTCGTACTGGATCGCCACCAGCATGCGCAACACGACGTCGCGGCGGCGCACCTCGCCGCGCGCCAGCTTGACGACGAAGCGGCCGTAGTCTTCCGGGTTGCCCACGCCGTAGATGCACGACACCGAGGCGACGATGATCACGTCGCGCCGGCTCATCAGCGAGCTGGTCGCAGCCAGGCGCAGCCGGTCTATCTCGTCGTTGATCGAAGCGTCCTTCTCGATGTAAAGGTCGTAACGCGGCACGTAGGCTTCAGGCTGGTAGTAGTCGTAGTAGCTGACGAAGTATTCGACCGCGTTCTCCGGGAAGAACTCCTTGAACTCGGCGTAGAGCTGCGCCGCGAGCGTCTTGTTGTGAGCGATGACGAGCGTCGGCCGCTGCACGCGCTCGATGACTTTCGCGATGGTGTAAGTGTTGTGCAAGAAGAAGCCGCCGTGACCCGCGAGGAAGTTCTCCACGCCAGGCACGGCAAGGTCGTATACGAACGGGTGCTCGTACCTCACTCGCTCGACTTTGTGGATTTCGGTCCAACGCAGCCGGCATAGGTTAGACAGCTTGCGCCATTGGTTCCACCAGGCTTCATCCACGTTGACGCTGACTGCCGCGTCATGTAAGACTTCAAGCATGCGCATCAAGCGCGAGCGACGCGGCTTCCGTTTACCTTGCTCGAACAGCTGAACCGCTGAACGTGATAACCCACTGCGGTCACCGAGCGCGCGCGCCGTTAGCCTCACTGCCATTCGAAGCCAACGCAGATCGTTGCCGTTGATCGGGACAAGGTCAACATTCGAGTGTTCACAACGTGCAAGCTGCTGAGTGAGGCGCTGCTGCTTGTGTGTGACGGAGAAACCGATTCGCTTGGCAAAACGCTGCAGATCTGCTTGTCCGGAGATCGTGACCGTGTAATACCAACCACCGCCATGCTGCGTTCCTGTCGCGCGTTTCCACCTCTTAGAAATGCGGGCCCAAATCCCCAAGCTCAGCAGGGCGTAGGCCAGATCAGAAGCCAGCCTGGCACTCGCAGTCGTCGCTGAAACGTCGCTAGCCCGGCCTACCGTCCCATCCCCATCGAAATAAGCAGACAGCAACTTGCCCAGCAAAGCCTGATCGAGTTGAGGCCAGAACTCTGGCAAGCGTTTGTTCTGCGCATGCGTCCCGCACAGCCGACCCAAAAGCTCTGCAAGAGCGGCAGAGGGAATCCGTATATCGCCCGGCTGATTCACGTTGCATGGGATGCCTAATTGAGCAAGCGCCTGTTGGATACGACTTCGAATTGTTTGGCTGCGATTAGCTAGCACTATGATGCGTGGTCGAGAGTGCCCCTCAGCAATGTAATAACCGAGCAATTCCATGAACTCGGGTGTAAGTGGTATCTCAGCAGGCAGGCTGCTATGCACTCGCTTACCACACACTCGCGCCGTCGCCGGATTCCACAATCCTCCTAAACCGTTCGTAACGTCAAGGATGTTCGCGAAGACGTCCAGCGCAACCCCCTGGCCGCGTTTATGGTTCCTAATGGCCCACAGCTTATTGTGACCCGATATACCATGCGCCTCCAGCGCAGCAAAAAACTTCTTTTCACCATGCTGCTCTACGAATGACGTGACACTCTGATTCGCCTGCACGAATAGTCGTTTACCGGACAAAGTAGCGAGCACATCAAGCGTGCTGCTGCGCCTTTCGACCGAAAGCACATCCGGCAAAGGGACGTAGTCGCCGGGCCGTGCCTCCACCGTTCGAATCAGCCGGAGTTCGCCATCTCGCAGCACCCATAGATTGTGATCGCCGGTTAGCGTTGCACTGCGGCCACACCGGGTCTGGAGGTAATACATCTCTGCCGGGGCGGTATGGCGGATGAAGCTACTCACCGGATATAAGCCCGTCGTGCATGTCTCTGGATCGAATGCCTGGACGAAGAAACGTTTGTCGAGCCCCGCTGTCTCTAAAACAGCCGTATCCCGATCATGTTGCACCTTCGCTGCTTCGGTCTCTAGCAGCGAATCAACCAACGGCCCTATGGGCGTCACTGCGCTTCGGCGTTGACTACCCGTTTCTTCAACCATGAAGACCGGATCATCGTAGCCAATACTTTTGCCCGTGCCGGTTGCCCCGAGCAGCGTGGTGTAGCGGTTGCCGGCGTTCAGGCTGGCGACGAGCGCTTCGATCGCCTGCGGCTGATCGCCGGTCGGCTGAAAGGGGGAATGCACCTTGAACTCTGGCATGGGCGTGCGTGAGAGCGGTAGACGCATTATAGAACGCGTGATCTACGCCCCTACCTGGGGTGTATCCGCGGATAGGGGCAAACCACGCACAGTAGAGCACGGACGCCGTTCCGTGCCCATGTGCGCTGCAACGGCGTGCCGCGGCAGCCCATGCAGGCCTTCAGAGCGCGCCCTACAGCCCCCGCTGGCGAATGCACCCCCTGCCTGCGCGCGCTGCGAGCCATTTGCCTTTGCACAAGAGCTGTAATACATTGGTATGCTACATTGCATATCGTGCTCGCTGCTTCCTGACGCGCATTGCCAACGCGCTGGCATGCGCAGAGTAAGGCGTAAGCAGCTCAGACGAATACAGAAACCAGGAGGTCACATCCATGAAAAGGAATCAGAAACTCACTCGAAGGCAAACCTTGAAGTTGCTTGGACTCGGCGCGGCCGGCGCTGCGCTCGCGGCGTGTGCCGCACCGCCGGCGGCGGCACCTGCTGCCCCAGCAGCGCCGGCAGAAAGCAAGCCCGCCGAACAACCCGCAGCCAGTGGCGGCAAGCTCGAAATCTTCTCGTGGTGGACGAGCGGTGGCGAAGTCGAAGCGCTTGAGGCGCTCTACAAGCTGTATCGCGAGAAGTACCCGAACGTCGAAATCATCAACGCAGCGCTGGCCGGCGGCGCCGGCCAAGGCGGCAACATGAAGGCGGTGCTCGAAACGCGCATGATCGGCGGCGATCCGCCCGATAGCTTCCAGGTGCACCTTGGCCAGGAGTTGATCGGCAGCCATGTGAAGGCCGGCCGTATGGAAGACCTGTCTGAGCTATACGCGTCGGAAGGCTGGAACGACGTGTTCCCCAAAGGCCTGATCGAGCTGGCGTCCTACGAGGGCAAGCCTTACTCCGTGCCGGTCAATATCCATCGCTCGAACGTGATGTGGTACAACGTCAAGCACCTGGCCGATGCAGGTATGGAGAAACCACCGGCGACTTGGGATGAATGGTTCGCCTACGCCGAAAAGCTGAAGGCCAAGGGCATCGGCGCACTAGCCGTCGCCGGCGCAGACCCGAACTTCTCCGCGCATGTGTTCGAGAACATCCTGGTCGCCACGCTTGGCCCAGAGAAGTATCTCGGTCTATTCAACGGCCAGACCCGCTGGGACGACGCGGGCGTGAAGGAAGCGATGGGCCTGCTGCTGAAGTCGCATGAATTCGCGCAAGAGGGATATCAAAGCGTGGCCTGGGGCGATATCAACGAGGTGATGACCAGCGGCAAGGCCTCGACCATGATCATGGGCGACTGGACGCATGGCCTGTTCAAGTCCGCCGGCTTCAAGGACTATCACTGGGCGCCAGCGCCGGACACGAACGGCGTGTTCGTCGCGCTGTCCGACTCGTTCGGCCTACCCAAGAATGTGAAGAACCGCCAGAACGTCATCAACTGGTTGAAGCTGTGCGGCAGCCGCGAAGGCCAGGACGCCTTCAACCCGATCAAGGGCTCCATCCCAGCCCGCACCGATCCTGATTTGTCGAAGTACGACGACTACCTGAAGGAAACGATCGAGGCTTTCAAGACCAACATCATCGTCGGCAGCATCCAACACGGTGCCGCCGCCCCGCAGGGCTTTGTGAACGACTACGACACGGTCGTCAGCACGCTGCTGGCCAGCAAAGATATCGAAGCGGCAGCCAAGCAACTGGTTGACGCTGCAAACGCAGCCGGCCTCAGCGGATGAACTGCGTATAGACTGAAATGCTTCACGACGCCTGGCGGGCGATTGCAGAGATGATCGCCTGTCAGGCGTCGCTTGATATACCCGAATGGCTGTCGGCCCGACCACGCTCTCGACCACGGCCCCCAGGACATCGCGGCGGCACATCAACCGTGACCTGTTGCTGGCGATCGTGGTGCTCACTCCCTCGATCATCGCAGTTGCGATCTTCATCTATACCTTCATCGCATGGACGTTCTGGATCTCGACCGTCAATTGGAACACGTCGGTCATTGATTACACGTTCGTCGGACTGCGGAACTGGGAGCGCATGCTCAGTAGCTTCCGCTTTCAGATGAACTTGCGCAACCTAGCGTTGTATGCACTCGGCTTTATGAGCCAGTGCATCATCATCGGATTTCTACTCGCGTCGCTCCTAGACCAGCACATCAAGGGCGAAGCGGTATTCCGCACGATTTTCATCTTCCCATTCGCCGTCTCCGCCGTCGTGACCGGTGTGGCTTGGCGCTGGCTAATGCGTCCAGAGACCGGCATCAACTTGCTGTTCGAGTCTGTTGGACTTGGCTTCCTCAAGTCGAAATGGTTTGCCGATCCGACTTGGGGTATCTTGTTTATCACCATTGCCTCGTCATGGCAGTTCGCCGGCTACGTGATGGCGCTGTATCTAGCCGGCCTGCGCGGCATCCCCTCCGAAGTGAAAGAAGCGGCACAGATAGATGGCTGCAACACTTGGGCGCTGTATCGGCACATCATCATCCCGATGCTGGCACCAGTCACGTACACCTCCATCGTGCTTACCGGCATGGGCGCGATCCGCGTGTTCGACATCGTCACCGTGATCAGCGGCAGCGGCCAGGCCTTTTCGACAGACATGCTGGCCTATCACATGTTCGAGCAAATGTTCACCGCCAACCGCTTCTCGCTGAGCGCAGTCATCGGTGCCTTCATGATCATTCTATCGGTCTTTTTGGTCGTGCCCTATCTGTTGAGCGTGCGCAAGGAGCAAGAGCGATGACGCGTAGCAAAACCATCTCTCTCCAAACGATTTGGTCGCGCGGCGCGATCTATCTGCTGCTAATCGCCTTCGCATTGTATTTCCTGATGCCGGTGTATGTGCTGGTGAACACCAGCTTCAAGCCTTACACCGAGGTAAGCGTCCAGCGCATGTGGGAGCTACCGCAAGGCTTGTATCTGGGCAGCTTCACCGAAGCATGGTCAAAGGTCGCGCCAAACTTCACCAACAGCTTGTTGATCACCGTCCCGGCAGCGATCATCTCGTCGTTTATTGGCTCGATTAACGGCTACATCTTCTCAAAGTGGCGCTTCAAGGGCAGCAACACTATCTTCCTGCTCTTCCTGATCGGCATGTTCCTGCCCTACCAGGGCGTGCTCATCCCGATGGTGATAACGCTGCGCTCAGTCGGGCTGTATGGGACGATCCCTGGCCTGATCTTCATCCACTGCGTGTTCGGCATTCCGATCACGGCGCTGATGTTCCGCAGCTACTACGCTGGCGTACCGGACGACTTGGTGGATGCCGGCAAGATAGACGGCTGTGGCTTCTTCGGCATCTACCGGCACGTTCTGCTGCCCATCGCTGCACCCGCTTTCGCCGTGGTGCTGCTCTGGCAGTTCACCTCGATCTGGAATGACTTCATCATCGGCCTGGTAGTGCTGAGCAATCCTCGCCTTGCACCAGTCACTGTAGCTGTGCAGAACCTAGCCGGCAGCTTCACGACGGAATGGAACATCCAGATGGCTGGCGCGCTCATCGCCGCCGCGCCCACGATCATCGTCTACCTGCTTCTTGGCAAGCTCTTCATGCGCGGCTTGCTGGCCGGCAGCGTAAAAGGGTAGGTCTGAGTTCTGAGTTTTGAGTCTTGAGTTCGCGTTTTACGTTTCACATTTCGCATTTCACGCGCTGCACTCCGACTCCCGACTTACTACTTACAGCGCATCGCTTACCGTCCCATGTCCCATCGCGTTCAAGACAAAGTCGTCATCGTCACCGGCGCGGCGCAAGGCATCGGCTTCGGCATCGCCGAGATGCTGGCCCGGGAAGGCGCGCGCGTCGTCATCGCCGACAAGCAAGCAGAGAAGGGCGAAGCCGCCGCAGCCGGGATTCGCGCTGCCGGCGGCGAAGCCATCTTCCAGCTCACCGACGTCACCATCGAGGCCGATTGCGCGGCGCTCGTCCAAGCTGCCGTCGCACGCTTCGGCAAGCTCGACGGCCTGGTGAACAACGTCGGCTGGTTTCCGCGCGCTACGCTCGAAGAGACCACCACCGAGTTCTGGGAGGCGGTCATGAACGTGAACGTGCGCAGCGCGTTCTACTGTTGCAAATATGCCATCCCGGCCATGCAACGCGCCGGCGGCGGCAGCATCGTCAACATCGGCTCGATCCACGGCTTGCAAGCTTCGTCCAACCTGATCGCCTACGGCGCAGCAAAAGGCGCGCTGCTCAACCTGACGCGCACATTGGCCGGCGCATACGGCGCCGACCGCATCCGCTGCAATTACTTGATCCCCGGCTGGGTGATGAGCGAAGGCGAGATCGCACTGGCCGAGAGCCGCGGCATGGACGTGAACGAACTGCGCGCGCGGGGCGCGCAGCAGCTCTTCGGCCGGCACCAGACGCCGCAAGACACCGCCTATGCCGTGGTCTACCTCATCTCCGACGAATCGTCCCAGGTAACCGGCAGCATCTTCCACATAGACGCCGGCATGTCTTCGCTGATCTTCAAGGAACGGCATGTGGCGTGAGAGGCAGGGGTCAGAGGTCAGGGGTCAGGGGTCAGAAGTCAGAGGTCAGAGGTCAGAAGTCAGAACTCACAGCTCATAGCTCACAGCTTCCATGCAACCTAATCCTTTAAGAACCATCTGGGCGCAGGGCAGCTACGTCGTGAACGGCTGGTGCGCCATCCCCAGCAGTTGGAGCGCCGAACTCATGGCGCGCGCCGGCTGGGACAGCGTCACGCTCGACTTACAGCACGGCCTGCTCGACTACGCGCACGCCCTGCCGATGTTGCAGGCGATCAACCTGGCCGGCGCCGTGCCCATGGCCCGCGCACCGTGGAACGAGCCGGGCATCATCATGAAGCTGCTCGACGCCGGCGCGCTCGGCATCGTCTGCCCGATGATCAACACGCGCGACGAGTGCGAGCGCTTCGTCGGCGCCTGCCGCTATGCGCCGCGCGGCTACCGCAGCTTCGGCCCCACCCGCGCCCGCGTCACCTATGGCAGCAACTACGAGCAGGCAGCCGCGGACGACGTGCTCACCTTCGCGATGGTCGAAACGGCCGAGGCGCTCGCCAACGTCGAGGCCATCGTCAGCGTGCCCGGCCTCACCGGCGTGTATGTCGGCCCGGCCGATCTCAGCCTGAGCATGGGCAGTCCAGAACGCAGCGACCCGACCCGGCGCGAAGTCGTCGCAGCGCTCGACACAATCGTGGCCGCATGCCAGAAGCACAATGTGATCGCCGGCATCCATTGCGGCTCAACCGACTACGCGCTTAAGATGGTCGCTAAAGGCTTCCGGCTGGTCACCATCTCCTCCGATGGCAACCTACTGGCGGCGGCGGCTTCTGCTGCAGTGAAGGCGCTGCGCGGTGGACGGGCGAGCGAACGGCAAACGGGCGGCATCTATTGAGATGAGGCGTCGGGAGTCAGGAGTCGGCGCAGACGAAAACGTAAAGCGCAAAAAACGTAAAATGTAAGACGCAGGATACGATACGCCACACCATGTTCAAAATCTGGCTCGATGACACGCTGTTGCCTTCGTGTGCGCATCTACTGGAGGGGATCGCAGAGCCGATCGGTCCCTCCCCCACCCTGGCAGGTATCGAAGAAGCCGAGGCTTTTATTTGCCCCGGCAACGTGCGCTATGACGGCGCACGCATGGACCGCGCACCCAAGCTCAAAGTGATCGCGCGCTTAGGCGTGGGCTACGACAACATTGACGTGGCCGCAGCAACCGCGCGGCGCATCCCGGTCGTCTATGCACCGGACGCGCCGACCATCAGCACCGCCGAGCACGCCTGGGCGCTGATCATGACCGTGGCCAAGAAGGTCGTGCCGGCCAACGTGGCCTTGCACACCACCGGCTGGGGGTCGTTCTGGAGCAATGAAGCGAACAAAGGGCTGGAGCTATACGCGCGCACGCTTGGCTTGATCGGACTGGGCCGCATCGGCAGCCGGGTCGCGCGCTATGGCCTCGCCTTCGACATGCGCGTGCTGGCATTCGATCCCTACATCCCACCGGAGCGCGCACGGGACATGGGCATCACGCTCGCGCCTTCGTTGGAAGACGTGCTGCGCGAAGCCGACATCGTTTCCTTGCACGTACCGGTCACGCCGGAGACGCGGCGCTTCATGAATGCCGAGCGCTTCGCGCAGATGAAGCGCGGCGCGCTGTTCATCAACGTCGCGCGCGGCGCACTCGTGGACGAACGGGCGCTCGCCGACGCGCTGCGCAGTGGCCAGGTCGGCGGGGCGGGATTGGATGTCTTCGACGGCGAGCCGATCAGCCGATCGCATCCTTTGCTGGCTTTCGACAACGTGGTGGTCACGCCGCATGTGGCCAGCCGAACGGTTGCCGGCCATCATCGCATCTGGGAGACGACGCTCATGCAGGCGCTCCAGGTGCTGCGCGGAGAACGCCCGCCGCACCTGCTCAATCCGGAGATCTGGGAAACGCGACGGCGATGAGGATCAGGCCGCTGCTTCGACCGGCAGCGTGGCTTTCTTCATCGCGCCGGCGAGCACGTCGTATGCCTCGATCCAAGCCTCTTTGACTTCAGGGGTGAAGGCGTCGCCCAGCACCTGTTCCAGCGCCCAGATTAGCGCCGCGCCGAAGGTGTTGTAGTCGGGCGCGGTGACGCCATAGCGGTAGTGGCGCTGGCCGAGCGCCCTGATGCTCGGCTCGATAGTCTCCGGCCGATCGAGCCCGCGCACTGCTAGGCCGATCACCGTCATGAGCATTAGTGCCTGCTTCTTCATGTCGCCCTTGAACAACTGGCGCACGCCCGGGTCCATCGCGAAGAGCCGGTTGTAGAACAAATCGCCTACTTCCTGCGCGATGGGTTCCACTTGCGCGAAAGTCTGCTGGACGAGCGCGATTCGTTGAGCATCCATGGGCCATCTCCTGGCTCGTGTGCGAGAGCCGGCACAAATGTAGAGGATGATGCGCTAAATTGCACCGGACGTAGGAATGGAATTGTCACTAGCCAAGCGACCAGGCGCAGGTTGCCCCCGTGCCGATCAGTCGAGGGTCGCCAGCCAATCGGTCATCCAGCGATCGGCATCGTCCAGGCAGGCGTCGTTGATCTGGTGCCCCATCGGGTATTCGCGATAGGTCACCGACGCGCCGAGCGATTCGAACAAATCACGCGTCGCGCGACCCAGGTACACCGACACGATGTCGTCGAATAGGCCATGCGTGATCAGCACCGGTTTGCCGCTCAGCGCGACGCCCGGCGCAGCCAACTCGGCCGGTGTGAAGCCGCTCATCAGCACCGCGCCGGCAACGAGGTCGGGACGACGCAGAAGCACGCCTGCGCTCATTGTGGCGCCCTGGCTGAACCCCAACAGCAGCGTGCGCTGCGGCGAAGCGCGGTAGGCAGCGACCGCCTGCTCCACGAAGGCGATGGCCGGCTGAATCGCAGCAACAACGTCGGCCGGCTCGACGGAGATGCCCGTCTCATCCCAGACGATGGGAAACCATGCGTAGCTGCCCGCGCCTAACACACACGGCGCACGGGCGCTGACGATGTTAAAACGTGGATCGAGGTAAGGCGCCAGGCTTATCAGGTCGTCTTCGTTGCTGCCGTAGCCGTGCAGCAGGATGAGCAACGGCGTACGACCATCCGGCGCAGGCCGAGTCGCGCGCCGGAAGCGATGGTGCAAGGAGAGCAGAGGCGCGTCCATCTTTACGGCATGCGCCGCGCAACGGGCGATGCGAGCGATGCCGCCGGCGCTGTCTCACCCTCGATCGGATAGCCGGCCGCGATCCACGCCTCTTTGCCGTCGCGGAATTCGCGCACATCGGTATAGCCCAGTTCGGCCAAGATGCGCGCCGCCTTCGCCGACGAGCCGCAGCGCGCGTTCTGGCAATACACCACGATCGTCGCGCGCTTATCCGGAAGCATCGCTTCGGCCATGCGCCGCAAGCCCAGGATGGGCAAGTTGATCGCGCCCGGCAGATGCGCCTTACGGTAGGCATGCGGCGCCAGCACCTCGACCAGCGTCAACGGCGCGCCGGCGTCGAGCTGCTGTTTCAGTTCATCCAGTGTGATGACGCTCATAGATTCGCAGAGTGCCAGATTATTCTCGAAAAGCTGAGCGCCGGCAAAGCAGCGACCCACCTGTGGTCGCCCACGTCATCCACCCCACGCCGAAAAGCGCAACCGGTGATAAAGTCGGCAGCGATGAGCACGCAAACGGAAATCGAGACCGGGCACCCCACCCTGCCCGACGCGCACGGCAAGTTCGGCTCCTATGGCGGGCGCTTCGTGCCCGAGACGCTGATGCCGGTGTTGGACGACGTGATCGAGGCTTACGAGGAGCTGCGCGATGATCCGGGCTTTCGCGCCGAATACGAGCACCTGCTCAAGACCTACGTCGGCCGGCCCTCGCCGTTGACGCATGCACAACGCCTGAGCGCGCACCTAGGCGGCGCGCAAATCTACCTCAAACGTGAGGACTTGCTGCACACCGGCGCGCACAAGATCAACAACGCCCTCGGCCAAGCCTTGCTGGCCAAACGCATGGGCAAGCGGCGCATCATCGCCGAGACCGGCGCCGGCCAGCACGGGGTAGCCACGGCGACTGCGTGCGCGCTGCTCGGGCTGGAGTGCGTCATCTACATGGGCGTGGTGGACATGGCCCGCCAGGAACCGAACGTGTTTCGCATGCGCCTGCTCGGCGCAGAAGTGCGCGGCGTGGAGAGCGGCACGAAGACGCTCAAAGACGCCGTGAACGAGGCCATTCGCGATTGGGTCTCGCACCCGCACGACACCTACTACATCATCGGCAGCGCGCTGGGGCCACATCCCTACCCGCTGATGTGCCGCGACTTCCAGAGCGTGATCGGCAAGGAAGCGCGCGCTCAGATCCTCGAGCAAGCCGGCCGGCTGCCCGATCAGGTCATCGCCTGCGTCGGCGGTGGCAGCAACGCCATCGGCATCTTCTACGGCTTTCTAGACGACGCGTCGGTGAAACTCATCGGCGTCGAAGCCGGCGGCTACGGCATCGAGACCGGCAAACACGCGGCTCGCTTCGCGCGAATTGAGAATGCAGAATGGAGAATTGAGAAATCCGACGACGGCAAAAATTCTCAATTCTCAATTCTCAATTCTCAATTCCCACAGGGAAAGGTGGGCGTCTTCCAAGGCATGAAGACGGTGGTGCTGCAAAATGCCGATGGGCAGATCGCCGAGACGCACTCGATATCCGCAGGGCTGGATTACGCCGGCGTCGGACCGGAGCACGTTTATCTGCGCGACATCGGCCGCGCCGAATACACATTCGCAACTGACGACGAAGCACTGGCCGCCTTTCACGCGCTGTGCAAGTTCGAGGGCATCATCCCGGCACTGGAATCGTCGCACGCCGTCGCCGAGGCGATCAAGCGCGCGCCACAGCTCCCGCACGATCACATTCTGCTGGTCAACCTAAGCGGCCGCGGCGACAAAGATTTGAACACCGTCATGAAGGCGACGAAAGGATGATAACGCAAGACGCGAGACGCAGGACGCAAGACGCAGGACGCAAGACGTAAAACGCAAAACGTGACATGCGACCCGCAACACCGCTCAGCCCTTGCCGCAGAAGTGCAGCTCGCCCCAGTCTTGGATGCGGCCGTCGTGGAGCGTGGCAAATAGGCCGATCTTGTAGCCACCGAGTGGCCAGTCGCGGCGATTCAAGCGGAAGTTGTCCATCTTGAACGGCACTTGCTGGCGCAGGCCGCGCGATCCCATCCCACACTCGTCGCCGCTGGGGTCAATCCGCAGCTCTAGCGACTTGATGCCGTAGATATGCCAGCGGATGACCATCTCGTCTGGATCGGGGCTGGCATTCGGCACGAACTCGAACGGCACCGGCGTGCAGAACGTGTAATCCGGCGCGTTGTTCAGTTTGGCTGCCCAGTAGGGGTTTGAGGGATTGCAGTCGGGTTCGGCAGGTGGCGCAGGAGTCACCGTCGGCAGCTCTGCCGTAGGCGCAGACTGCGCAACGGCTACAGCCGGTGGCGCCGCTGTCGGCGGAGCGAGGGTGGGCGCCGGCGGCGCCTGAGCGACGCCTACGTCGTTCGCGGCATCATTCGCCTGCACGAACTGCCCCGACACCCAGACCGTCCTGCCCTCGACGCTGACTTGCCACCACCGGCCGTCGCTGCTTTTGCCAGTCACGCGGGCAGTCTGCCCCTGGTTCAACCGCCCGACCAGGTCGTAGTTCGTCCCGGGGCCGGCGCGCAGGTTGACGAAGTCGTTGATGACAGTGATGCCCGGCGCCGCTGTGGGCGAAGGCGTCGCCGTCGCTGCCGCTGCTTCGGCCGGCGAGGGCTCAGGCGTGGGCACGAGCGTCGTTTCCGGCGTTGGGATCGCGGTCGGCGCCGCCGTCGGCTCGGGCGCCTCGACATGCACTGCAATCACGTCCGAAATCGCAATGAGCTTGTCCTCGGCGTCGCGCGCTTCCAAATACAGCACGTGATTGCCGATCGCCTGCGGCGTCCATAGCACGGAAGCATCGGTATTGCCGGGCTGAATCGGCAGCGTCCCCATCCGCTGGCCGTTGACCCAGACGTGAACCCGGACAAAGCCGGGGCCGCTATACGCAATGCGCACCGGAACTTCGACGTTCATCGTCAGGCGCGCGCCCTGCGCAGGTTCGACGATTCGCAGCTCAGGCGATGGTGCGGGTAACGTTGGCACACCGCACGCGACTAACCCGATCGTCGCAGCCAGCGTGATCATGACCAAGCGCGACGTTTGAACACTTCGGCCCCGGTTCGATGTACTCACGAGGCGCGATTGTAGCGTGCAATAGAATATCCGCTCGGTTGCTGTGAACACCATCCAAGACCAAGACCTCGCCTTGATCGTGGACATGCGCGACAAGGCACACCTAGTGCGCGTGCGCACCGGCCAGAAATTCGAGACGCATCACGGCTTCATCCCCTACGACGCCATCATCGGCCAGCCGTGGGGCAGCATCATCCATTCGTCGCTGGGCCACCCCTACGTCGTCGTCCAACCCAGCACCGCCGACCTAATCACGCACATCAAGCGCAGCTCGCAAGTGATCTTTCCGAAGGACAGCGCCTATATCTTGATGCGCATGAACGCCAAGCCCGGCGCGCGCGTCCTGGAGAGCGGCTGCGGCAGCGGCGGGCTGACCCTGGCGCTGGCCACGGCGGTCATGCCCACCGGCCACGTGTACTCGCAGGAGATTCGCGAGGACTTCATTGACTTGGCCCGGCGCAACATGGAACGCGTCGGCCTCGACCCATACGTCACGTTTATCCACGCCGACAGCACCCAGGGCTTCAAAGTAGATGGCAAGGTGGACGCCGTCTTCCTGGACATGCCCGAGCCGGAGACATGCGTGCTGCAAGCGCGCGAGGTGCTGAAGGACGGCGGGTTCTTCGGCGCGCTCGTGCCGACTACAAACCAGGTGGTCAATCTGTTGCGTGCGCTCGAAGATTCGGCCTTCGGGTTGATTGATGTCGAGGAGATTCTGACGCGGCGCTACAAGCCGGTGGCCGACCGGCTGCGCCCGCAGGATCGCATGATTGCCCATACCGGCTTCCTCATCTTCGCGCGCGCCGTCGTCAAACCCTACAAGCGCCCCTTGGCCGCTCACGAGACGGACGAGGAAGAAGAGGTCTTCCCCGGCGAAGCCTAATCGGATGTGATGGACCTGCTGGCGGCGCTGGGCATTCATCCGGGCGACTGCGTCGCCGTCGCCGGCGCGGGAGGCAAGACCACGCTGTGCTGGCGGCTGGTGCAGGCGTTGGCGGCGCGTGACGCGCGCGCCGTCTTTACGACCACGACGAAGATCTGGCGACCGGCAGAAGGGGTGTTCGACCGGCTACACATCGGGCCAATCGCGGACTTCGCACCGGCGCTCGACGCTGCGGATCCGTGGCGCACGGCGTGCCTGGCTTCAGCAGTCGAGGGCGCACTCGACCCGACGCCTGTCGGCGATGCCGGTATGCCCACCGTGCAGACTAAACTCGCCGGCTTCGCACCGAGCGCGATCTGCGCTCTCAAGCCCTCGACCCGGGCCCTGCGCATCTCGATCCTGGTGGAAGCCGACGGCGCGCGCGGCCTGTGCATCAAGGCGCCCGGCGAGGATGAACCGGTGATTCCCGATTGCGCCGATGTGGTTTGCGTGCTGGCCAACCTCGACGCCATCGGCCAGCCGCTTGACGCACGCGTGGCGCATCGCGTGGAGCGCGTCGCGCATCTGACGCAGACGCCGCCCGGCAGCGCCATCACGCCGGCGCTGATCATCGCGCTGCTGTTGCATCCTGAGGGCGGGCTGAAGGGCATCCCACTCGGCGCGCGCACAGTCGCCGTCCTCACCCAACGCAACGAACGCGAGCCGCACCCCGATGCCCGGCAGATTATGGCGGCGTTGCACGCACGTGGCTTCGACCGCGCAGTGACGATTGCGCCGCGCGCGTCGCAGCCGGTTCTCTCGTGCGCCTGAACGACGCAGGCGATTGCAGGCGACCGGAGGTTTCTTCGAGAAACCCGGGGCCGTTTTGCAAAGACTAGCCGGATGACCAGCCCGCCGACCGTCCACCGGCGGAGTGCAATCCGGCCCGATTTCCTTTACGCTGCGGTGATAACCGTGCCAGGTGAAACTCTTTCAAAGGGTCGTTGATGCTATGGAAAAAAGGCAAGTGAATTCCTCTCAATCGCCCGAGCCGGACGGCGAGCATTCCGGCTTCCAGCCACGAGGCATTGTCCTCTTCGTCTTTCTCATGTTGCTCGGATACGGCCTATATTGGGCGTATCTGTGGTTCCTCACCGTGATCGAACGCGGCGCAGGCAGCTGATCCATCCAAGAGCGTCATCAAGGAGCACATCATGGAGATCAACAAACTCGAGCGCTACTGGCTGATCGCCGTTGGGATCACGCTGGGCGCGTTCACGGCGGCAACCATCCTCGCAGTCACCGTGTTCGGCATTCGTCTGCCGGCGCCGGTGGAGCGCATAGATCCGCAGCGGCTCGACCAGACCATCTTCGCCAACCCAGGCGTGCGCAAGATCGCCGACAACCGCTACGAAGCGGTGATCGTCGCCAGGTCGTGGGCGTTCGACGCCGGGCCGGAAGCCGGCAACCCGGCCGTGCTGCGCTTCCCGCGCGGCTCGCAGGTCACCTTCTATGTGACCAGCAAGGACGTGATGCACGGCTTCCAGATCGAGAAGCACACGTTGAACCTGGAGCTGGTGCCCGGCCAGGTCGCGCGTGCTACGGCGAATTTCAACCGGCCGGGCACGTATCACATCATTTGCAATCACTATTGCGGCGCCGGTCATCAAGTGATGTACGGCGTCATCATCGTCGAGTGATCTACGAGCGAGGTTTTCATGGCAAGTGTTACCTATCCCCAAACGTTCGAAGCGCCGGCCACGCCGACCACGCTGAAGCTGGCGAAGCGTGAACAAGCGATGATCGGCGCGCACATCATCGCGGCGCTAGTCGCGTTGATGTTCGGCATTTTCATGGGGCCGTTCCAGACCTTTCACCGGTCGCCGACCTTTGTGCAGTACTTCCCTACCATCCCGATCTTCACGTTCTACTATCAAGCAGTGACGGCACATGGGGTGATGAACGCACTGTTCTTCACCACGTTCTTCATCATCGGCTTTTGCTACTTCGTGGTGGAGCGCTCGCTACAGCGGCCGATCAAATCCACGCCGATGGGTTGGGCGGCGTTCGCCTCGATGGCGGTTGGCCTGGTGATGATGCTGTTCGTCCTGCTGACGATGCCGCAACAGTCGGCGGTGCTCTACACCTTCTACCCGCCGATGATCGCGCCGGCTATGTTCTACATCGGTCTGGTGCTGCTCGTGCTGGGGTCGTGGCTGGCGTCGGCCAATATCTTTCTGACCTACCGCGACTGGAAGCGCGAGCATCCCAACGATCGCGTGCCGCTCGCCGTGCTCGCCGTCGTGGTGAACTTCATCGTGTGGTGCGTGGCAACGATCGGCGTGGCAATCGAGATCGTGTTCATGCTGCTGCCGGCCTCGTTGGGCATTCTGAAGGTGACCGATCCGCAGTTGGCGCGCACGCTCTTCTGGTTCTTCGGCCACCCGCTGGTGTATTTCTGGCTGCTCCCGGCCTATGTGTCGTGGTACACCATGCTGCCGCGCCAGGCCGGCGGCAAGCTGTTCAGCGAGCCGTTGGCGCGCGTGGCCTTCATCATGTTTTTGGTGTTCTCCGTGCCGGTCGGCGTGCATCACCAGTTCAGCGATCCGGGCATCAGCGCATCGTCGAAGGGCATACAGACGCTGCTCACGCTCATTGTGAGCATCCCCAGCTTCATGACCGCTTTCAACGTCGGTGCAGCGTTGGAGAACGCGGCGCGTAATCGCGGCGCGAAGACGCTGTTCGACTGGCCGTTCAAACAGAAGTGGAACGACCCGGTGGTTGCTGCACAACTGTCGGGCATGTTGCTGTTCATCGCCGGCGGGTTCAGCGGCCTAATCAACGCCTCGGCCCAGCTCAACGCGACGATCCACAACACCTCGTGGGTGCCGGCGCACTTCCACCAGACGCTGGGCGGCGGCGTGACGCTGACGTACATCGGCATCCTGTATTGGCTGCTGCCGGCCATCCGCGGGCGCGCGCTGTTCAGCAGGAAGGTCGCGCTCGCACAAGTGTTCACCTGGTTGATCGGTATGACGCTGTTCGGCTTGGCAATGGGCGAAGCCGGCCTGCAAGGCGTCCCGCGCCGCGCGCTCACCAGCCAAGCGCCCTACCTGACGCCGGCCGGCGCGTTCTGGATGGACGTCACCGCCGTCTCCGGCGTCATCCTGCTGATCAGCTCAATCTTGCTCTACGTCAACATCATCGGCACGCTGTTCTTCTCGCGGCAGCCGATGCCCGAGGCCGAGGTGCCTATCGAGACGGTCAGCGGCGACCGCACCTCGCCGCTGTGGCTCGAGCGCTGGGGCATCTGGCTTGGCATCCTGGGCATCCTGTTGTTGATCTCCTACGGTCCGGTGATGACCGAGGTGTTGGATTTCCAGGAAGGCTGGAACATCCTCCGCTACATGCCGACCAGCAACGCGCCGATGCCTTAGTCAAGCGTCGAATGTCTGCAGCACCTGAGGCCTCTGAGAGGCTTCAGGTGCTGGGCGAGCAGCGACTGTAGCAATCCTGGAATATGGCTTCGATTAGCAGCATCTCCCGAGTGACGGATCGCCGTCCGTCGCCCTCGATCGTGACGCTCATGGTCGCGTCGGTGCTCATCGGATTTGGCGCAGTGATGTCCTTCTTGGGCGCAGCGTATCTGCAAGACGTCAAGCTGCTGGCCGAGGCGCCGGCGGCGTTCTGGGCGTTCATCTGCGGCCAGCCGCTTGCCGACGCGATGGTCGCCCCGCTCATCCTGATTGCAGGTGCGCTGAGCGCGCTCTCAGCGAGCGCGCTGCTGTTGCGCCCGGCGACCAAGTTGCGCGCGGTCATCGCGGGCGTGGTGCTGCTCAGTGCAGTGGCCGCCGCCGGCAGCGGCTACGTCTTCGGCGCGGCCAACCGATCCGCCGTCCAGACGCCACAAGCGATCGCCTATCTGACCCCGCCGCGGCCGATGCCGGACTTCGCCCTGATGAACCACGATGGTGGCATCACTCGGCTGAGCGACCTGCGCGGCAAGACGGTGCTGCTCTTCTTCGGCTACACGCACTGCCCGGACATCTGCCCACTCGCACTGAGCGAGATGCGCAAGGTGAAGGCTGCGCTCGGCAAGGATGCCGAACGCGCTGCGTTCGTGTTCATTAGCGTGGACGGGGCGCGTGATACGCCGGAGGTGTTGCGGCGCTATGTGCGCGCCTTCGACCCGAACTTCATCGGGCTGACCGGGCCGGAGCGCCAGGTGCGGCTCATCGCGCTGGAGTATGGAGCACACTTCCGGTCCAACCGCACCGGCGACTCGAACAGCTACACAGTGGATCACACCGCCGATACCTTCGTCATTGATGCGCAAGGACGGTGGCGGCTGGCCTATGGGATGAATGTGCCGACCGAGACGATCGTGCGAGAAGTGCGCAAGGTGATGCGCGGCTCGTAATACCGGCCGTCATTCGGAATCCGCGTCGCACACCCGGTCCACCATCTCACGCGCCAGGCCGAGGTAGCGGGTCGGATCGAGCAAGCGCGCCAGATCATCCATTGAGAGGTGCGCACGCACGGCCGGATGTTCGGCCAGCACTTCACGGAAAGGCCGCTTCGACTCGACGGCGCGCATGGCGCACTCATACACCACATCATGCGCCGTCTGGCGCCCCATGGCCTGACCCAGAGCGAACATGACGGCTTCCGACATCATCAGCCCTTCGAGCGCGTCCACGTTGGCGCGCATGCGCTCGGGATACACGCGCAAGCCGCGCAACACGCGCATGGTGAGCGCCAGCGCACCGTCGGCCATCACACACAGCTCAGGCAGATAGGCCCATTCCATGTGATTGACGGTCCAGTCGCGCTCATGCTCTTGGATGAGGCCATCGAGCGCCGTGCGGGCGCGATCGAAGCACAGCCGCGCCAGCGCAACGATCGCCTCGCACAGCATCGGGTTGCGCTTGTGCGGCATGGTGCTGCTGCCGACTTTGCCCTCTGCCCACGGCTCCTCCAGCTCCATGACTTCGCTCTTCTGCAGCGCGATCACTTCGTGGGCGATCTTGCCGCACGTCCCGGCCAGCATGGCGACGATGCCGGCGAACTCGGCGAAGCCATCGTGGGCAACATGCCAACTGATCGCCGGCACGCCCAGGCCGAGGCGCGCCATCATGCGCCGGCGAATCTCGAAGCCATGTTCGCCCACGCCGGCCAACGTGCCCACCGCGCCGCCAAACTGGCCGACGAGCACACGCGGCTTGCATTCGCGCAGGCGCATCGTGTGCCGGCGAAACTCATCCAGCCAGATTGCCACTTTGAAGCCAAAGGTGATGGGAAGCGCATGCTGGCCATGCGTTCGGCCGGGCATGATCGTCTCGCGGTGACACCGTGCCAGTTCGGCCAACGTGGATTGCAAATCGTGCAGACGCTGTTCGAAGAGCGCAACCGCATCTTTGAGCTGCAGCACGAGGGCGGTATCCATGACGTCCTGCGTGGTCGCGCCCCAGTGGATGTATTCGCCGGCGTCGCCATCGCAAATCGTTTTCAGCGCGCGGATGAGCGGCACGATGGGATGCAGCGTGTGATCAATCTCGCGCTTCATCCACGCCGCGTCTATCAGTTCGGCTCTCGCTTTGCGCACAATCTCTTCCGCTGCCCAGCGCGGAATCACGCCGATCTCCCCTTCGGCCTGCGCCAACGCTGCTTCCACGTCCAGCCAGCGCTGCAGCAAAGCCTCGTCGCTGAAGATCGCGCGCATCTCGTCCGTGCCATACAGGTCTTTCAGGAAGATGGAGTCGGTGATGTGGGAGGGCATGCGGCGCTGAGCTAGAGATTAGAGATTGGAGATTAGGGATTGAAGATCGAATCCTACTTCACTGCACCGAAGGTCAAGCCGCGCACGAGGTTGCGCTGCACGACAAACACGAAGGCGATGGCGGGGATCATCATGACCGTTGCCATGGCAGCCATGCCGCGCCAGTCAATGGTGAATTGGCCGGTGAAGTCGAACAGACCGACCGGCGCAGTCTTGGAGTTGACGGTGCGCGTGAGCACGCCGGCGATCTGAAACTCGTTCCACGCAGCCAAAAAGGCGAAGATCGCGCTGGCGGCCAACCCCGGCAAGGCCAGGGGCAGGTTAATCAGCGTGAACGTTTGCCATTCCGTGCACCCATCGAGTTGCGCTGCCTCGCTCAATTCGGCAGGGATCTCGCGGAAGAACCCGTCCATCAGCCAGATAGTGAACGGCACGTTGACTGCGACATAGACGATGATCAGGCCGAGCTGAGTATCAATGAGCTTCACCGGTCCAGCTTGGCTGATGCGTGCGAACAGAAGGAACAAAGGCAAGCTGAGGGCAATGCCCGGCACGGCGCGCGAGAGCATAATGCCCAGGAAGAGGGTGTTCTTGCCCCGAAAACGATAGCGCGCGAACACGTAGCCGGCCATCGTGCCCAGCGCGACAGCGATGGCAGTGCTCACGAGCGCGACAACGATAGAGTTCAGAAAGTAGCGGTCGAACGGAATGGCGCCCGTCGCCTCGGTCGCCTGGCCGAAGAGCGGCTTGAAGCCCTCCAGCGTCAGCTCGCGCGGAATCCACACCGGCGGCTTGGCGTTCACTTCCACCGGATTGCGCACAGACGTAAACACCAACCAAAAAGCCGGCACGAGCATAGCGATGAGGATAAGCCACACCAGCAGATCGAGCAGCGCGCTCGACAAACGACGGCGAGACGAACGGCGCATCAGAGAATCCTCGACTTCAACAACTGGCGGAACAAGTATAGGGTGAAAGCAACGGTGACGATCACGGTGACGAACGACATGGCCGCGCCCAGACCGAACTTGGACTCCTGGATCGCCACGCGCGGCACGTAGGTCCACAGCAGTTCGGTGCGATGCGCCGGCCCGCCACCGGTCATGATCGAAACGATGTCATACCCACGGGCAACATCCAGCGAAAGAATGGTCAGCGCAATCGTGATGAACGGGCCGAGCAGCGGATAGGTGATCGAGCGAAACTTCTGCCAACTGTTCGCGCCGTCTACGTCGGCTGCTTCGTACAGCTCCGGCGAGATGGACAACGTGCCGGCCAGCAGGATGATGGCCACTACCGGCGCGTTCATCCACACCATCGCCACGCCGATGGAGAACATCGCCAGCCAGCGATCCACCAGCCAAGGAATCGAGCCGTTGAGCAACCCCAGCGACGTCAGCACGTTGTTCACCAGCCCCACCTGATCGTTGAAGAACCAGCGGAACTGGAAGCCCACCATCACCGGCGCAAACATCATCGGCACCATCAACAAGGTGCGCAGCACCGATTGGCCGCGGATCGTGCGGGCGATGGCCTGCGAGAGGAACAACCCCAAGAGGAAGGCCGCGTTTACCGTGACGAACATGAACAACAGCGTGTTGACGAAGGCTTGACCAAAGATGGGGTCTTGTAGGAGGCGCTGGTAATTGGCGAAGTTGTTCCAGTTAGCGACCGGCTTGAGCAGCGTGTATGAGGTGAACGACAGGTAGAACGAATAGACTAGCGGGAAGACGACGACGAAGGCGATGATCGCTAATGACGGCGCCAGCATCGCGACGACGAATCCGGATGCGCCGGAACGTCGCGCCGATGTGAAACGCCTTTCGAGCGCCGATGCCTGCGTGAGTTGCGCCATGGTTCGGATTGCCCTCAGCTCCGAGGCCACAGCGTGCCCCGGAGCTGAGGATTATCCCTAAGGTGACTCGCCGCCTACTTGTTGTAGTACCCGGCCTCGGCGAGCATCTTCTCCACTTCGGCGGCTGCCTCGTCCAGGCCCTGCTTGGCGTCAATGTCGCCGAGCATGATCGCCTGCAGCTTAGGCGTCAGGATATTGGTCAGCGGGATCCACTCCGCGATCAACGGCGGCGCGAAGAAGTCGTTGGCGATGGCGGTTTGAGCGATCTCCAGGCGCTTCTTGTCCAGCGGGTTATCGCTCTTGGCAGCGTCGGCGATGATGCGCGCCCAAACGCTATCGCGCACCGGCAGGAAGCCGAGCTTCGCTTCCTCGTACATGATCTTCTCCGAGGTCAGGAACTTGATCAGCGCGGCGGCGGCTTCCTTGTTCTTGCTGCTGGCCGGGATGCTGAAGGCGTGCGCGCCGGCCCAGCCGCTGCGGATGCCGCCCTCGCCCACCGGCTGGCGGATCAGGTCGAACTTGCCGGCCACCTTGCAGTTCTTCGGATCTTGGAAGTAGGAGTACCAGCCGAACCACTCGTTGTGCACGGCGATATTGCCCTGGCAGAAGTTGTTGGCCACGCCGTCCCACAACAGGCTGGTCATGTCGGCCGGCACCAGCTTGCGCGCGTAGAGCTCGCGGAAGAACTGCGCCGTCTTCACACCGGCCTCGCTGTTGAAGGCAGGCTTGAAGTTCTCGTCGAGCATCTTGCCGCCGTTGGCCACCAGAATTTCGTAGAAGCGACCGCTGAGCGCCTCCTCTTTGCCCGCAAAGTTCGTGCCGAACAGGCCGGGCTCCTTGCCGGTGAAGAACTCGGCGTGGTCGAAGAATTGCTTCCATGTCTCCGGTGGCGCGAGGTCGTAGCCATACTTAGCCTTGAACTCGGCCTTATATTGCTCGTTGTTGTACAGGTCGGTGCGATAGTGGACGACGCTGATGTCGGCGTGGCGCGGGATCAGCCAGAGGTGGCCGTCGCGCGTGGCACTCTTGAGGATGGCTTGCGAAAAGTCCTTGAGCTCTTCCGGTGTGAAGTATTTCTCCAGCGGCTCCAGGAAGGGAATGTACTGCGAGAAGAACGAGGTGTGATCCCAAACTACGTCGTAGTCGCCGGTACCGGCAGCGAAGTCGGTCTTCAGCTTCTTGTCAATCTCGAAGCCGTCGCCCTTGTACACGATCTCGACTTTCGCGCCGGTTGCAGCTTCCCAGTCCTTGATGGACTCGTACATCTTCTCGTACTGGCCGCCGCCGATGAACGCAGCGCGCAGCGTCACGCCATCGAAGCGGCGATCCACGCCGGCCACCTTCGGTTCATCGCCGGCAGGCTGGGCAGGCGCCGCCGGCGCGGCCTGGGTCGGCTCGGCAGCTGGCTGCTGTGGCGCCTGAGGGGCAGGGGCCGGCGGCGCAGCGCACGCTGCGAGAATCACGCCAGCAACAACGAGCGGAGCGAACAATCTATGCTTGGACATGTCTGAAACCTCCTGGTCTTTTCGAGATACAAAACGATCCTGCGTGCAAGGCTCGCCCTGCACGCGACGACCTAACCCATCAACACGCGATCAATCGGTATGGAACACTTCCTCCATCGTGTGCCAGTGCTCGCCGGGCTTGCGGCCCTCGACGGGCACTTGCATCGGCATGCAGATGGCCCACCACTCCTGCGTCATCGGATCGGCGGCCATCTTCGCCATGTCGGCCTCGAAATCGTTGCCCACGTATTCGAAGTAGGCGAACAACAGGTTGTCGTACAAGTAGATCGAGTAGTTGCGGATGTTGCACTCTTTGATCTTGTTGAGCACCGCCGGCCACACCGCCGCGTGCAGTTGCTTGTACACCTCGATGCGATCCGGCTTGATGCCAATCACTTGTCCAAAGCGTTTCATGGGTCTCCCTTTACGAAACTGGTGTCGGAGGTGTTATTAGTGTCAATGGTGTCGGTGGTGTCGATAGTGTCGAACGACAATACCGACACCAGTGACACTTCGACATCACTGACACTAGCGACACTAATCAACGCGATAGACCTTCTGCGCCGTGCCGCCCAACACCGCGTCAATCTCGGCTTGGCTGCGTCCCTTGAGCGCCTCGTTCGTCTCGCGCCAGACCTTGGCATAGTCGCCGGCCAAAATCGCCACCGGCCAGTCGCTGCCGAACATGCAGCGGTCCGCGCCGAACATCTCGATCGCAGCGTCAATGTAAGGCTTCAGGTCGGCCGCCGACCAGTTGTTCCAATCAGCGGCAGTGTTCAGGCCGGAGATCTTGGCGTAGACGTTGGGATATTGCGCGCAACGTGCCATCGCCGCGCGCCATTCGTCTATCTTCTTCTCCTTGATCGGCGGCTTGGCGAGATGGTCAATGATGATCTTCAGCTTGGGCGCGTGCTCGGCTAAGGTGGGCACGTGGCCGATGTGCTTGGGGAAGATGGCGACGACGTCGAACGTCATGTCGCGCTCCTCCAGCAGCTTCAAACCTTGCAGCACGTCGGGCCGAACCAACCAGTCGGGATCCGGCTCTTCGTGGTTGAGGTGGCGCACGCCGCGCCACTTGGGGTGCTTGCCGTAGCGATCGAGCAGCTTTGCCGCCTCGGCGTGGTCGTAGAGCGGCACCCAGCCCACCACCGCGCCGATCCACTCGTAGCATTCGGCCTGCGTGAGCATCGAGACGGTGTCCTCGTTGTTGTTGGCGCTTTGCACGAGCACCGTGCGGTCAATGCCGGCCGCCTTCAGTTGCGGCTCTAGGTCTTGCGGCGCGAAGTTGGCATAGATCGGCCCATACGCCGGCACGAGCCATGTGTATTCGACCTTGGCCAGATTCCAGAAGTGTTGATGGGTGTCTACTTTCATCGCAGTCTCCTTAACATTCGCGGATCAAAACTCGGAAGCCGGCGTCGTGCATGCGCCTCATGCCGGCTTGACCAAACCGGTGCGCGGGTAGTGGTAGGCGCGCGTCTGGCTTTCGTCTTTGTAGACATACCAAACACACGGCGCTTGATGATCCAGGGTGTGGTCGAGCGGGCGGAGAGGATGGCCGCGCCGGCGACCGGGCAGCCATTCCATCGCAATGGCACAGTGGCTGCAATACCAATGCACGCCCACTTTGCCCCACGTCCAGTCGTGCGCTTCGCGGTTGACGCCGTCGGTGCGATAGGCCGGGCGGCCGGTCTCCGGGTCGCCGCGTCGCAACACGCCACCCGTGCCGCAGGGATCGAACGCTATGACGAAGCGATCTTCCTCTTCGCGCACCATCACGTCGCCCTTGCGCGACGCCCCGCTAAGATGGCCGCGCATGCCCTCGACCGTGAGCGCTACTTTCTCCCACGGCGTCATCTGATCCCACGTCGCATACCGGTCACCCCAGATGCTCTGGTGCGTCTCCAGGATCGAATCGAGCACGTGCTGCTCAGTCGTCTTGGACAAATAGTTGAGCATCTCGTTGATCCAGGCCACGAGCACATCGTGCGGGATCTTGAACTCCAGCCACAGGCGCTCCAGCGCAGCCGAGGCGCGCGCGCAGTCGCCGTCGCGAATTGCTGCCTGCAATCGCCGCAATGGTGCGACGCCGAACTCGAAGTCGCGCCAGGCCTTGCAAATCGCGCCGGACAGCGCCTGCGCAGTGGGCTGCGTGGCGTTGGCATCGCGCACGATCATGAAGCGGATGATGTCCTGCGCCCAGGTCATTAGGATGTCGTGCATGATGCGCAGTTCTTTCAAGTAGTAATCGGACAGAGCCAGCGCTTCCTCGACCCGCCCAGCGGTGAACGCCTCTTCCAGCATGGCGTAGGTGGAGCGGCCGATGGTGGCAATGTCGTCCATGCGGATGACGCGACCAAGCTTGGCGTTGTATTCGAGCTTCAACATCGCTTTTAATCGTGAAGGGCAGCGCTCTACGGAGCTTTGTAATTCAGCCCATCAACTCCTTTCGCACAATTGCTGCGCCTTTGACCATTGCTTTCATCTTTTCGACGGCCAGCCAGCGCGCGGTTTGGCTAAAGCCGCAATCGGACGAGATCCAGAGCTTCTCCGGCTTGACGTAGCGCAGCAGCAGCCGGATGCGCTCGGCGACCAGCTCCGGCGTCTCGAGCGAACGGCCTTTCACGTCAATCACGCCGGCGCACAGGATCTTGTCGCCGCCGTATTGCGCCCACAGCTCGGCCTCCCACATACAGCGATTGGCGAATTCCATGTGCACCACGTCTACGTTCATCTGTTCGAGGTAGGGTGCGATGTGCTTGTAGGTGCGATCCGAGGTGGCCGGGCGGCCGCGGAAGTTGCCGAAGCACAGGTGTATGCCGATCGTGGCGTTGACGCCCTCGACGCAGGCGTTGAACATCTTCACGAACTCGGGCATGCCGCCGGGCATGGTCCAGAAGGCCGGCTCGTCGAACTGGACGTGACGCGCG
>JANWYN010000114.1 GCA_025055235.1 Candidatus Roseilinea sp.
CCCAAGCCCCTCACTTTCTGCGCTGGTATCTGCAAGTCTACGACCCACCCGCCTTGAATGGCCTGACCCCTCTGCAAGTCCGACAAGGCACTTCCCTGCGCGGCTTCGATCCCTATCGTCAGGCGCTTGTGCCCACTACACACTTGCCCATCACGGCGGGCTATATCCACTTCATGCGCAAGGTCGACTCGTCCGCGCACATCGAACTGCTCAACGAACGCTGGCTCGTTCACAAAAACTTGATCGGCTGCTACGTGCGCGCCACCCTCAATCTCGCCGACCAGCAGCTTTCGATCTGGCACAAGCCCGACGAACTTGCCAGCTGGCGTCGCATCAAAACGCGCATCTTTCGCCTTAAGGAGCCTGTTCATGACTTGCTACCTGCCTTCACCTTCAAGCACAATTGCACACGATGTCGTGAGTACTATCCTGCCTAGCAATCAAGCGATTTTTCGCACACAATGTCCTGAGCATTGAGAATTACCAATTACTAATCATGAATCATGACTCATGACTCATGACTCATGATTGATGATTGATGATTAATGATTAATGATTCATGACTGATACGCGGCCGATACCGCTCGTCTGCGATTTCATCCATGAGCGTTACGAGCCGTGTCTCCAGCGCGCCGTAGCCGGTATGCCGGATCTCCAGTGGCAAGCCGAGCCGCTCTGCCACGGCGCGCGCCTTGCTGGCCAGACCATCATCACCGCGTTGAGCGAGGTAGACCACGCGCCGGTAGTTCGCGAAGTAGGTTTCCTTCAACTCGGGGAAGCGATCCAGCCCTAGGCCCTTCCACACCAAGCCGTCGAACCCTTGCAGCAGAAAGTCGGTGAGGAAGAACGTGCCCGGCTCTTCATCCATCATGGCATCGAACACCGCGCCGGCATACATCTCGTAGCAATGCGGCCCGGCGATGCGCGGCACGTTGTAGCGCCTCAGCACATCGTCGAGCGCGCCACCCGTGCCACAGTCACCGTAGATGACCACGACGCGGTCGCAGCGAGGAATCAGCTCGCGCAGCTTGCGCTCAACCAGCGGCGCGATGCGCTCCGGGCGCATGTGTGCCTGCGCGTCCACGCCGTAGAAGCTCACGTTCCAGCCATGCCGGCGCGCGATGTCAATCACCTCGCGCGCCAACGCCCCGCACAGCACGAACGCCACGCGCATGCTTTGGACAGAATGAACAGAATTCACAGAATCTATTTTGTCCATCTTGCAAATTCTGTCTAAAACGCTAAACAGCCTCGCGGCGTGACCGGCGCTCGCGACGCTCGCTGCTCGACGCCTGACGCCGCGCCAGCGGCACGGTGAGCGTGAGCATTGCCGGGTCGAGCGGTGGCTGCCCGAACAACGCAGCTTTCATCGCCCGGATATGCGCCGGTGTGCTGCCGCAACACGCGCCGATCAACGTCGCGCCGAGCGCGCGCAGCCGGCGGGCAGCCTCCGCCATGACCTCCGGCGAAGCGTCATAGATCGCTTTGCCGTTGACCATCTTGGGCATGCCGGCGTTGCTCTTCGCCACCAGCGGTATATCCTGCCGCACCATGCGCATCGCGTAGATCACCGCTTCCAGTTCGTCCGGGCCGTTGCCACAATTGCCACCGACCGCCGCGAGGTCGAGCTTGGCCAGTTCGGTGATTGCCTCGGCCGGGCTGACGCCCATCATCGTGAAGCCGCGCGTGTCGAACGTCATCGTCGCCACGATGGGCAGATGCGGCGCGGCCATGCGCGCGCCCTCGACTGCTGCCTGCACCTCTCGTAGATCGCTCATCGTCTCGATCCAGAACAGGTCCACGCCGCCGGCAACCAACCCTTCAGCTTGAGCGCGAAAGCCTTCGACCGCATCGGCATACGCCAGCGTACCTGTCGGCTGCAAAATCTCGCCGCTTGGGCCGATGTCGCCGGCCACGATGCGGTCGCCGGCCTCGGCGCGCGCCAGTTCCGCCCCTGCCCGATTCAACTCGAACACGCGATCGTGCAGGTTGTGCATCTTCAGGCGAAAGGGATTGCCGCCGAACGTGTTGGTCAGAATAACATCCGAGCCGGCGTCCAGATAGCCGCGGTGTATCGCGCGCACCTTGGCCTGCTTGTCCGCCAGCACGTTCCACAGCTCAGGCGGATCGCCGAAGAGCAGGCCAACTTCCATCAGTTGGGTGCCCATCGCGCCGTCGAGGAGGATCAGCCGGCCGTCACGCTTAGCGCGTTCGAGGAGGTTGAGGAAGGGGTGGGACATGGTGGTGTGGAGTGTCATGTGTCACGTATTGCGTACTCCGTAAACGCGCTATGCCTTCTGTTTCTCGATGAACTCTCGGATGCTCACGATTTGGGCCAGATGCTCATTATCATGCCCGATCAGGATCTCGACTTGCCGGCGCAGCTTGGTCACGCCGAGCGTCTCGTGCACGCACGTGCGCAGCCACTGCTGATGCGTCAACCCGCGCAGATAGTTGGTCGTCGTCGCGCGTTCTGCCGCAAAGACATCTATCAAGTCCTTCACGTCTTTGGTCAGGTCATGGGCAGCCGGGTCAGGCTGGATGTGCGGCTCACGCGGGTTGTCCTGCTCGACTATGCGCACGAAGCGCGCGCGATACTTGACTTCGACCTCGGCCAGATGCGCAATCACGTCTTTGATGCACCATTGATCGGGCGCCGGGCGGATGAGCGCTGCGCCGTCATCTACGCACTTCGTCAGGCGCGCGAGGTCGCGCGGCGTGCCGTCGAGCGCCTCGAGCAGCATCTGGTATTTCGCGTGTAACGTGCGCGGGGTCATGGCGCTTGATCCTCTGGTGCAGCCGATTGCGACGACGCAACCGCACTCCTCTCTCGTCGCTCACGCCGGCGACGCGCACGTGCTTCCTCGTCCGGCGCGCTCCGCTCATCCGGCAACACGCCCAGCGCCTCCAGGTGCGGGAACGGATCTACACGGTTCGGCAGATGCATGGCGTTGACGAATTCTTCCTGGAAGTGCGGATCAATAGCCGTCTCGATATAGTGCACGCGGCGCGCCGCCTGCGCCGACTCGGCTCGGCGCGACTTGTTGAGCAGCGCGATGCGCGCGCCGTCGCCGGCAGCATTGCCCACGGCGACCACGCGACTCAAATCACAGTCGGGGAACATGCCGAGCACCATCGCGTGTAACGGGTCAATGTAGCTGCCGAAAGCGCCGGCCAGCATAACCTTATCCACACGCGCCACGCCGCGCCGGCGCATGAGCAATTTGCACCCAGCATACAGCGCTGCTTTTGCCAATTGGATGTTGCGCACGTCGTCCTGGGTGATCACGATCTCCCTACCGAAGGCCGTCTGGTCGGCGGTCGCGAGTACGTATTCTGCTTTGCGGCCGTTGAAGCGCAGATAGGAAGTTGGAAGTGGGGAGTCGGCAACGAGCACCGACTCTCCACTTCCGACTCCCGACGTCCAACTCTCATTAAACCTCCCATCCGATTTGAGGATGCCCGCCATGAACAACTCGGCTACGGCCTCGATGATGCCACTGCCGCAAATGCCGGTGGCTTTGATCTGTCCCGGCGGCTGCTCGTCGCTCCACAGGTCGTTGCCGATCACTTTGAAGCGCGGCCGGCCTGTGACGCGATCAATGCGCACGCGCTCGACAGCGCCGGGCGCGGCGCGCTGGCCGTGTGTGATCTGCGCGCCCTCGAAGGCCGGGCCGGTCGGGCTGCTGCAACTCCACACGCCCTCGCGGTTGCCGAGCAAAATCTCGGCGTTCGTGCCCACGTCAATTACCAGCATCATCTCGTCCTGCCGGTCGGGCGCTTCGGCAATCAACACGCCGACGTTGTCCGCGCCGACGTGGCCGGCTTCCAGCGCGAGCAAATGCACGTTGGCTGCCGGATGGATGCGCAAGCCGAGGTCGCGCGCCTTCACGTCCACCGGCGCGTGCGTGGCCAGCGTGAACGGCGCGGCGCCCAGCTCGGTCGGGTCGAGGCCAAGCAGGATGTGGTGCATGACGGTATTGCCGACCAGCACCGCCTCGTAGATGTCATCCGTGTTCACGCCGGCTCGTCGAGCTGCCTTGGTCGCGATATCGTTGAGCGCGGCGACGACGGCAGCGTGCAACTTGCTCAGGCCGTCTTCGTGCATCATGACGTAGCTCACCCGGCTCATCAAGTCTTCGCCGAACGTGACTTGCGGGTTCATGGCGCTTTCGGTTGCCAGCACCGCGCCGGTGTGCAGATCGCATAGGTGCGCCGCAATGGTGGTCGAGCCCACATCCACGGCCAGGCCATACATCGCATCGTGAAAGCCCGGCCGCACGTCAATCACCTCGCGCTCATCCCAGACGACGACGGTGACGCGTGGCTTGACGCCGGGCGTCGAGGGCTTGCCCGCCCGCAACGCGGGCGTCAGCCGGCGCAGCGCGTGGATATCAATACGCAAGCCTGCGAGCCCCCACTCACAACTCAACGCTTCCTGCAACCTCTCCCAGTCGCCCTTACGCCCGCCGAGCACATTGGGCTCGACCTCGACGAACATCTGGCGCAAGATCGGGTCTATCGTGATCGGCCGGTCGCTTGCGCCTTTGCGCACCACCTGCCGGCGCCGAGTGCTCTCCGGCGGCACGGTCACCAGCACATCGCCGGTGATGCAGGCGGCGCAGGAGAGACGGTAATGAGTAACTGGTAACTGGTCAGTGGTGACTGATGATTGATGATTGATGATTGAGGGTGGGTGCTTGGCGAAGTAGCGCGCTTCGTCCTCGCCCATCGGCATGACATGATCGGGGGAAGAAGCGATGCCGTATTTGGGAAACTGGCCGCTCTCGATGATGACCTTGCACTTGCCGCACGTCTGCCGCCCGCCGCAGATGCTGTCCACGTCTACGCCAAGCTGGCGCGCTGCGTCGAGCAACGTTATGCCCTCGGCCACGCGCCCTTGCCGGCCGGAGGGTTGGAAGACGACCTGGTGAGTGTTGTGCGACATGAATCAGGGATTGGAGGTCAGGGTTCAGGGATCAGTTTCACGTTTTGCGTCTTGCGTATCACGTCTTGCGTCCTGCGTCTTGCGTTTTGCGCTTTGCGTTTTACGCCTTCACGTTGCAGCGCGCTGCGCGTTCTTCCACGCCATGTAGCGCTTCGCAATATCCACCGCCGTCGCTGCGTCGCGGCCGTAAGCGTCGGCTTCGATCTCCTCGGCAAACGCTTCGCTCACCGGCGCGCCGCCCACCATCACGAACACCTTGTCGCGCAGCCCCTCGTCCTTCAACGCCTGAATCACCACCTTCATGTAGGGCATGGTCGTAGTCAGCAGCGCGCTCATGCCCAAGATGTCGGCGTTGTGCTCTTTGACCGCGGCGACGAATTTGTCCGCGTCGTTGTTCACGCCCAGGTTGATCACCTCGAAGCCGGCGCCCTCCATCATCATGCTCACCAGGTTCTTGCCGATGTCGTGGATGTCGCCCTTGACCGTGCCGATCACCATCGTGCCGATGCGCGGCGCGCCGGTCTGCGTGAGCAGCGGGCGCAGGATTTCCATGCCTGCCTTCATCGCGTTGGCCGCCATCAACACCTCGGGCACGAACAGCACGCCGTCGCGGAAGTCCACGCCGACGATGTCCATGCCGGCCACCAACCCCTTGGCCAACACCTCGGTCGGGCTGTAGCCGCGCGCGAGCGCCTCCTTCGTTTCCTCGACTACCTCATCCTTCAGCCCATCGTAGAGGTCGTCTTGCATCTGCAACCAGAGTTCTTCGTCGGGAAGGTCTTTGAAGTCCATTGTGCTCGACTCCTTTTATCCTTGCGTCTGCGCCGCCCGCCGCGCTGCACGCCGGGCCTCTCGCTCGGCGCGCGCCGCCTCGGCAGCGGTCGCGCGTGCTGCATTGTCGCCTGCGCGCTGGGATTCCGCTTCGCGCTGTGCTGCAATCCAAGCCATGCAATTACTGTCGTTGCCCATGAGCAAGTTCGCAGCCAAGATAGCATTTTTGATCTCCGGCTCGAGCGGATTGGTGATGGCGCATGGCATCCCAGCAGCGATGACCATGCTAATGAAAGCGGCGTTGAGGATCGGCCGGCCGGGCAGGCCGAACGAGATGTTGCTTGCGCCGCACACGGTGTTGCAACCCAGCTCCTCGCGGATCATGCGCACCAGGTCGAACACCAGCTTCCCGGCGCCATGCACGGCGCCGGCCGGCATGGCCAGCGGGTCAATGATCACATCCTCACGTGGGATGCCGTAGCGCTCGGCACGCTCGACGATCTTCTTGGCCACTTTGAAGCGCTCGTGGATGTCGTATGAGATGCCGGTCTCGTCGTTGCTGATGCCGATGACGGCCGCCTTGTGCTCGGCGACCATCGGCAACACCGACTCGAGCCGCTCCTCCTCGCCGGTCACCGAGTTCACCAGCGGCTTGCCCTTCACGACCGCTAGCCCAGCTTTCAGCGCTGCAACGACGGACGAGTCTATGCAGATCGGCACGTCGGTGACGGACTGCACGACGCGAATGGCTTCGGCCAACAGCGCCGGTTCATCGGCCAGCGGAATGCCGGCGTTCACGTCCAGGACGTGCGCGCCGGCAGCCACCTGCGCGATCGCGTCATCGCGCACGCGGCGGAAGTCGCCGGCGGCCATCTCTGCCGCCAGCTTCTTGCGGCCGGTCGGGTTGATGCGCTCGCCGATGATGACGAACGGCCGGTTCGGTCCGATCACGACAGTTTTGGTGGGTGAAGAGATGACGGTTTCCATCTTTGTTTTCTAGACAGAATGAACAAAATCTACAGAATTTGTTTTGGTGGTTTGGATCACCTGATCCATTCTGTTCATTCTGCTAATTCTGTCCCAGTCGCGGCGCGGGCGGCGCGGCAACAGCCCGGCGCGCTGAATGACCTCGGCCACGGCTTCCTCTTGCCGGTAAGCCATCACGTGGATGCCGGCCACGCCTTCGATCTCGCGCACTTGCTGGATGATCTCGATACAAATGCGTTTGCCTTCCTCTGCCTGCTGCGCCTTGGGCGTCTTGGCCATACGCTGTATCACCGCATCGGGGATCCACACGCCCGGTATGCGGTCGCGCATAAACTCGGCGGCTTTGTGCGATCGAATCGGGCCGACGCCGACGAGGATATACACCCGCTCATGCAGGCCGAGGTCACGCACGCGGCGCATGAATTGTTGCAGGCGCGGCACGTCGAAGCAATACTGCGTCTGGATGAACTCGGCACCCGCCCGTACCTTCTTCTCCAGGCGCAGCGGCCGCCAATCGAACGGCGGCGCGAATGGGTTCTCCACCGCGCCCAGGAAGAACTGCGGTGGCGTGCGCAACTTTCGCCCGCTTAGCAGCACGCCGCGATCGCGCATCATCCGGGCGACCTGCAGCAGTTGGATCGAATCCAGGTCGAACACGCGCTTGGCTTCGGGCTGGTCACCGGCCGAAACATCGTCGCCGGTGAGGCACAACACGTTTCGCACGCCCATCGCTGCTGCACCCAGCAGGTCGCCCTGGATGGCGATGCGGTTGCGGTCGCGGCAGCCCATTTGCAGCACGGCTTCATAGCCGGCGCGCGTCAACAGCGCGCAACACCCCATGCTGCTCATGTGGCAGTTCGCGCCGGCGCCGTCGGTGGCGTTGATCGCGTCGCACACCTCGGCCAACACCAGCGCGTTCTGATACACATCGTTCGGGTCGGCGCTGTCCGGCGCGTCCAGCTCGGCAGTAACGGCGAAGCGCCCCGAGCGCAGCACGCGCTCGAGCCGTGAACGAGGAGGCGTCGTCAGGTCGCGCATCTCATCCCCACCCCTTTGGCGTTTGCACGTCGCGCCCTTCGATCATCGTGACCCAGGCCGACTCGTCCTGCAACGTGCGATTGACCGGCGGCTGGATCACCTTGATGTCGTCGGCGAAGATCAACATCTTCTGGCTGCGCTCCCAGGCCTGCACCCACACGCACGGCATCTCCGGGATCACCTCGCAGTGACCGTTGGGTCGCACGCCGCCGCACGGCCCGTTGCGCAGGTTCTTCGGACAGTTCATCGGACAAGTCATGCCGGTGCTGTGCAAGATGCACTGCCCGCACATCTGGCAATTGAAGACCCAGCCCTTCAGCACCTTTTCGCTGCGCACCATCAACCAATTAGCGAAGCGCGGGTGAATGCGTTTCATCACCGGATAGGCTTTCGTGATGGCGCGCTTAGAGAGAAGGTAGGCGCGCTCCAGCCAGCGCGGATGATTCTTCAGCCACTCCGCACCGGGCATGCGACGCGCCTCTTTCATGTGCGTAACCATCGTCTCGCTCCAATCTGCGCAGCTTCATTCGCGCGCCAGCCGGCCGGCGCGAATCTCGGCGCGGCGCTTCTCGGCGAATTCAAGCAGCGCCTCCTTCACCCCTTCGTCGAGCACCGGCGGCTGATATTCCTGCAGCATGCGCTTCCAGACGGCGTTCGCGCGCTTATAGGCGTCCTCGGCGCCTTCGCTCTCCCACTTCTCGTAGTTGTCCATGTTGAACACGCCATGCTGGTAGAACGCCGTCTCGTAGTGGCGCATGGTGTGTTGTGAGCCGAGGAAGTGACTGCCTGGGCCGACTTCCGCGTAGGCATCCCAGGCGAAATCCTCCTCGTCCAGGCCGATGCCCTGCACGAACTTTGCCATCATGCCGCACATCTCCAGGTCGAGGACGAACTTCTCATAGCCGGCGATCAAGCCGCCCTCCAACCAGCCGGCGGCGTGCAACACGAAGTTGACGCCCGCCTGCACCGTCGTCACAAATGTGCTGGCGCTCTCATAGCCGGCTTGCGCGTCGGGGATGCGCGATGCGGTGAAATTGCCGCCGCTGCGGTAAGGCAGGTTGTAGTGGCGCGCCATCTGCGCGCCGGCGTAGAGCGCCAGGTTGCCCTCCGGCGTGCCGAAGCACGGCGCACCGCTCTTCAGATCAATGTTCGCCAGGAACGAGCCGTAGATGCACGGCGTGCCGGGGTTGAGCATCTGCGCGTAGCAAATGCCGAACAGCGCTTCGGCATTCTGCTGCGCCAGCGTGGCCGCCATGCTCACCGGCGACATTGCGCCGGCGATGAGGAACGGCGTGATGAGCAGCGCCTGCTTCGCCTGTGCGTAGACCTCCAATGCGCCGAACATGCGGTCGTCGAAGCGCAGCGGCGACGACGCATTGATGAGCGAGAGCACTGCGGGTCGCTCGCGAATCGCCTCTGCGCCGAAGACGATCTCGGCCATCATCACCGTATCCCGCGCGTTCTCCTTGTGCGTCACGCTGCCCATGAACGCCTTGTCGCTCAGCGTGATGTGCGCGAGCAGCATGTCGAGGTGGCGCTCCTTCACGTCCACGTCGTTCGGCTCGCACAACGTGCCGCCGTCGTGGTGCAAGTGCTCGCTCATGTAGGTCAAGCGGACGAAATTGCGAAAGTCCTCGATGGTCGCCTGGCGCCGGCCGCGGTCGAGGTCGAGCACAAACGGCGGGCCATACACCGGCGCAAAGACGGTATGTCGCCCGCCGATGGGCACATCTTTGGCCGGGTTGCGCGCGCGCTGCACGAACGACGCAGGCGCCTGCCGGACGAAATGCAGCAGCGTGTCTTCGTCAATCTTCACCAACTGGCCGTCGGATCGCTCCTCAACGATTGCGCCGTGCCGGCGGAAGGTCTCGGCAGCGCGGGGATAGTCCACGATCAGGACGCCGATTTCCTTCAACAGGCGCATCGAGGCGCGGTGGATCTTGTCCACACCTTCGGGCGACAGCACTTCGGTAAGCGGGAGCGTGTTGACGAGCGGCTTGATCGCGTCAACAAAGGTAAAGCCGCGCTGGCGGCGGCGGGCGTCGCGCTCACGCCGAGCACGGCGTTCGGTCGTGGGTGTAGTTGTCATGTCTCAATAATCAACTGTGAAGCGCACGAAATTCACGAAAGCGGTCTAAGTTGGTCGCCGAATGGTTTGACGTGGGTAGGGGAACGCTCTCCGTAGCGTTCTCCGCTTGCGCGCTGCGGAGAGCGCGCCCTACCAGGCGTCAATGCTTTTGGACACTCACTTAGACCTGCTTCGCTTTTCTTCGCGCTCTTCATGGATAGATATCCCAGCTTGGCGCTAATCGCGCCGGCTGTGTCCTTCGTCAGCCGGATCAAATGATCGGCGTCTTGCTCCTTGGGCCAGCGAAATGCCGGACCGAACAGACACACCGACGCCACGATACGCCCCACTTCGTCGTAGATCGGCGCGGCTACGCCGACGATATCGGGGTCGTACTCGCCGTTGGTCCAGGCGTAGCCTTTGCGCCGAATGGAGCGCAATTCGCGACGCAGTGCCGTCGCCGATGCGAGCGTCGTAGGCGTGAAGCGTTGCAACGGACGCTTCAAATAGCGTTCGATCTGCGCCGGGCTGCGATGCGCCAGGTAGAGTTTGCCGTCGGAACAGGCATGCAGCGGCAAGCGCTGCCCCACCCAACTGCGCACTTGCAGCGCGCGCGCCGTGTCAATCTGATCTACGTAGTGAGCGTAGTCGCCATCGGGAACGCACAACGTGAGCGTCTCCTCGGTGGCTTCGGCCAGCGCTTGCAAAAACGGGCGGGCCACGGCGACCAGGCTGCGCGCATAGGGCGCGTGCGATACGAGGGAGATCAACGCTTGGCCGATCCGGAAACCGTCGCGCTCGCCGTTGCGCTCCACTGCGCCCACCGCCTCCAGCGTCGAGAGCATCCGCGAGACGGTGCTTTTGGGCAGCGCGACGCGCGCGACGATCTCAGACAAGCTGGCGCCCTCCTCGCACGCGAGCGCTGCCAAGATGTCGAACGCACGCCGGACGGACTGGATCTCGGACATACCTGAGTTTCACGATACGGAACAGTTCTGCATCGTGGAATCAAATTAAAGCGCAAAATGCGAACGGCGTCAAATCCAATCATCAATCATCAATCATTAATCATGATTAATGATTGATGATTGATGATTGATGATTTGAGTATGGTAGGCTTGTCGCGATGCGAAAGCGCATAGCCTGCGCCGGCGTGATGGTTGCCGCGCTCGTCCTCAGTGCGTGCGCACAACCCACGTCCGCACCACCAACTGCAACGCCCGGCGACGTCCCGGTGACCGTTTACGCTACATCAGACGCGCCGCCTCGATCACAAACAGACGCCCCCACCCCACCGGCAGCGCAGCTCACTCAGGCGCCGCCCGCTACGCCGGCGCCTACACCCACCGAGACCCCCTATCCACTTCCGAAGATCTCGCTGGCCGGTGAGGGCATCAACGTAGTAGACTACGGCAACGACAACCTCAAAGCGCTGGAGGCGCTGGGCTTCGGATGGATTCAGGTCTTCAACCCGCCCGAGCACCCTATCCCGAACTACAAGGTGCTGTATCGCGTCCCGCTGGGCGATGCCATCAGCGGCGACCCGGCGGCGGTCAACGCTTGGGCCGACCAACTGGAGAGCCTGGCCCGCGAACGGCGCGGCGTGATCCACGCCTACTCGATCGGCAACGAGGTCAACCTATCGCGCGAGTGGGGCGGCCGGCCGCCGGATCCGTCCCTATACGCCCGGTTGCTCGCCATCGCCTACGCGCGCGTCAAGACTGCCGACCCGGACGCGCTGGTGATCTCGGCCGGCATCGCCCCCACAGGCGGCGATGGTAACGGCGCGATGGATGACCTGGCGTATGCCCGCGCGCTCTTCGAAGCCGGCATCGCCGGCTACATTGACGGCTATGGTTTCCATCCCTACGGCTT
>JANWYN010000030.1 GCA_025055235.1 Candidatus Roseilinea sp.
CGCACGCGATCCATGCGCTGCGGCAGGCCGGCGGCCAGCCCACCGACGCGGACGAAGATGGCCACGTCGTTCGCTGCGCCGGCGACCAGATCAATCGCGTTGAGGTCGTACGGGCAGTTGGTGAGCTTGGGCAGCAGCGCCAGGGCGATGTCGAGCGAGGCGCAATCCACGCGCAGCGTCGCGTAGGCCTCCGGCTTGGGGAAGACCTTGAACGTCATGTCCACCAGTGCGCCCAGCCGGCCCAGGCTGCCGACCATGAGCTTGGGGTAGTCGAAGCCGGCGGCGTTCTTCACCACCTTGCCGCCGCCCCGGATCAGGTTGCCCTCGCCGTCAATGAAGCGCGTGCCGATGATGAAGTCGCGCACGCCGCCGTAACGATAGCGCTCCGGCCCACACGCGTTGGCAGCCACGGTGCCGCCCAGCGTCGCGCCGCGCTCGACCAGCAGCGGGTCGAACGGCAAATACTGCCCATGCTCGGCCAGCAACGCTTGCACCTCGGCCACCGGCGTGCCGGCCCAGGCCGTGATGACGAATTCGGTCGGCTGGTAGTCAATCACGCCGCTGAGCCGCCGCATGTCGAGCACGGCCTGCCCATTGGACGGCGCGCGCAACTTCGTCGTCGCGCCGCATGGCCGCACATGGGTGCTCGATCTGATCGCCTCTTGGAGTTCGCGGATGAGGTCGGTGGACATGGGGCGGGGTGGGCTAGCGAGGCGCGGCGTAGTCAACCACGAACACGTAGTTGCCGGACGCTGAGTGGCGGGCGATGCCGATCCCGATCTCGCGATACTCCGGCGAAATGATGGCCTGGCGCCGGCGCTCGTCGTTCAACCAGCTCACGAAGGCGTCTTGCCAGCGGGCGAACAGGCCCCAGTTCTCTGCGCTGGCGGCGAGGGAATAACCGGCGGCGCGCATGCGCACGTCCGGCGGCGAGCCGTCCGGCCCGAGGTGCGCTGCATCGCCCAGCGCATTCAGCGTGTCCAGCGGTAGGCCGGCCAGATACTCCGCCTGCTTCTGGGCGGCCTGTTCCAACGCAGGCGAGATCGCGTAAAGCGGCAGATCGTAGCCGCGCCGCACCTGGTTGTGCAGCCGGAGCAGTGCCTGCCGAACGCCGGGAGTGTCGTCGGCGGCGGGCACGGGCGGGCGCGTCGGCGTGGCCGTCGGCAGCGGCCGCGGCGTCGGCGTCGGTGTGGGCGTCGCGGTCGCCGTCGGCGTGGGCGTAGGCGCAAGCGTCGGGGGCGCGAGGGTCGGTGTAGGCGCCGGCCCGGGTGCGGGCGCCGGCTGGCGCGGAATCCATGCCTGGCAGCCGGCAGAAGACAACGCGATCACGGCGATGACCGCGATGTGAGTGAATCGAAAGGTGCGCATAGCGTTACCCTTAGTAAAACCAATACGGTGTGCTCACGTCGGCTACTCTCGTGAGATCACCCCGGCCTGCTCCAGCGGGTGCGATCCGACCTGGCGCAGGGCGGGCGCTTCGCCGCTTAGGAAGACCTTGCCTCGGTTGGCCAGCTCTAGCGGGTCTATCGCCTTGCGCAGCGCCCACATCGCATCCATGTCGGTTTCGCTAAACTGGCGCGGCATGTATTGCCGCTTCTCCATGCCCACACCGTGTTCGCCGGTGATCGAGCCGCCGAGCTGGATGCACAGGTCAATGATCTCGCTGGCCAGCGCCTCGGCGCGGTGCAGCGCGCCTGGCTCGCGGCCGTCGAACATGATCAGCGGGTGCAGGTTGCCATCGCCGGCGTGGAACACGTTCGCCACGCGGATGCCCCACTTGGCGCTGAGCTTCTCGATCTCGGCCAGCGCTTCGCCCAGCCGGCGGCGCGGCACCACGCCGTCCTGCACGATGTAGTCGGGGCTGAGCCGGCCCACGGCGCTGAACGCGCTCTTGCGGCCCTTCCAAATCTTCAAGCGCTCCTCGTCGTCGCGCGCCACTTTGATCAGGTAAGGGTGCGACGCGTCAATCACTTCCTTCAGGCGCGTCCACTCCGCTTCGACTTGTGAGCGCTCGCCCTCCAGCTCGACGATGAGCAGGGCCGCAGCGTCCAGCGGATAGCCGGGCTTCACCGCAGCCTCGGCGGCCTGGATCGAGAGGTTGTCCATGATCTCCAGCGCGCCGGGCAGCAGGCCGGACGCGATCACGCTGGATACGGCGTCGCCGGCGGCCTCCAGGCTGCGATAGGCCGCCAGCAGCGTGCGGTAGGTCTCCGGCTTCGGCAGCAGCCGGACGGTGATTTCCAGCGCGATGCCGAACAAGCCCTCGCTGCCGACGAACAGGCCGGTGTAGTCGGCGTCCACGCTCTCCAGGCTATCGCTGCCCAGCTCGGCCACTTCGCCGTCCGGCAGCACGACCTTCAGCCCCAGCACGTGGTTGCTGGTCATGCCGTATTTCAGGCAGTGCGCGCCGCCGCTGTTGAAGGCGACGTTGCCGCCGATGGTGCAGATCGGCTGGCTGGATGGGTCGGGCGCATAGAGCAGGCCGTAGGGTGCAGCGGCTTTGGTGATCTCGATGTTCACCACGCCGGGCTCGACTACGGCGATGCGCTGCTGCGGGTCGAGCTTGAGGATGCGATTGAGCCGGTTGAGGGCGATGACGATGCCTTCCTTCACCGGCAGCGCGCCGCCGCTCAGGCTGGTGCCGCTGCCGCGCGCGACGAACGGCACGCCGAAGCGGTGGCATGCTTTCACCGCCTCGATCACTTCGGCCTGCGTTTCGGGGATGACGACGGCGACCGGGCGGGCCTGAAAGGCGGTCAGGCCGTCCGACTCGTAGGCCGCCAGTGCGGCCGGCGCCATCAGCAGCCGGTCGGTCGGGAAGATCGCGCGCAGCGCGGAGAGGAATTCGGCTTGGCTCATCGCAGGAATTTGAACATCGCCTCGTTGAAGGCGTCGGGCTGTTCGAGCGGGGTGAGGTGGCCAGCGTGGGGGACGACGACCAGCTTCGCGCCGTCCACCTCACGCGCGATCAACTCGGAGTCGCTCGGCGGCGAAATCACGTCTTTCTCGCCGACGATCGCCAGCGTCGGCACTTGAACTCGGCGCAGCCAATCGGTCATGTCCTTGCGCGCGGCCAGCGCCTCGAGTGTGGCGATGATGGTGTCGGGGTGCGTGCGTTCGATCATGTGACGCACCTCGTTGCCGCAGCGCTCGATGTTCTCCGGCGCAAGCAAGCGGGGCAGCATCTCGTCGGCATACGGCCGTGTGCCCTGCGTTTTCACCAGCTCGGCCTGGCGCTTGCGGTTGGCTCGCGTCTCCGGCGTGTCGCCGGCAGCGCGCGTGTTCGAGAAGATCAACCGCCGCACCAGCTTGCGCGTGGCCAGCCGGCGCCAGATCGCCAGCGCGATGTAGCCGCCCATCGAGAGCCCGACGAAGTTCGCGCTCTTGATCTTGAGATGGTCGAGCAGCGCGACGATGTCGGCGGCGAAGGTATCCACGGTGAGCGGCGTCGGCTCGGCCGGCTTCTTCAATTCGCTCGACGCGCCGAAGCCGCGCAGGTCGGGCGCGATGCAGCGGTAGCGTGTCGAGAAGTAGTCGAGCTGGTGCCGCCAGATGCTATGGTCGAGCGGGAAGCCGTGCAAGAAGACGATGACGCCGGTCGGATCGCTGCTGCTGCGATCTTCGTAGAACATGCGGAGGCCATTGAGTTCTGCATACATTTAGAATCGTCCTGCGAGCTATCCGGCAGCGTGTGCGATCGTTGAAGACAGACCTGCCGGGCAGTTCGCTCATCGTATGGTGTCGTTGCGTCCGGCGACCGAAGCAGATCAAGGCGTCATCCGCCGCATGGTCTTCGCGGCGCGCCTCGATCCCACGTCGCTGGACTGGAGAAATTTTATCGTCGCCGTTGACGATGGGGAAGGCGTAATCTTCAACTCTTCCGTCCTAGCAAGCTGTGCGCCAGCTCACGCAGCGCGCGGCTGGCCGCGTTGTCCAGCCCCGTCGCGTCCAAGGCGGCAAGCGCGTGTGCATACGCCTCTTCGGCGGCCTGTTCGGCATGCGCCCTGCCGCCGGCCACCTCGATCATCTCGCGCACGGGCTGCACGGCGTCGCTGCGCAGTGCGCCGGCTTCGAGGTAGCTGTGGCGGATGCGCGCGTCGCGCTCGGCGGCGTAGAGCACCGGCAGCGTCTTCTTGCCGTGGGCTAGGTCGCTATCGTGCTTGCCGGTGATTGCCGGGTCGCCCCAGATGCCCAGCACGTCGTCTTGTAGTTGAAACGAGATGCCCAACCAGCGCCCGAAGCCGGCGAACGCCTGAACCGTTGCGTCATCGGCGCCGCCGAGCAGCGCGCCGATCTCGCACGCGCTCGACGTCAGCGCCGCCGTCTTGCCCTCGATCATGCGCATGTATTCGCCGGCGGTCACGTCGCTGCGCGACTCGAAGCTCAGGTCGAGGTGCTGGCCGATGGTGAGCCGCACGCACATTTCGTCGAACGCGCGCAGGGCGCGCACGACGCGCTCGGGCGGCGCGCCGCGCTCCACCGAACGCAGCACCGCCAGATGCGCGAACGCGAACATCGCGTCGCCGGCGTTGATCGCCTGCGCCTCGCCCCACAGCTTCCACAGCGTGGGCCGGCCGCGCCGCAGCTCGTCGCGGTCTTCGATGTCGTCGTGGATGAGCGAGAAGTTGTGCAGGAGTTCGATGCCTGCGGCAGCGGGCACGGCATGCCGGCAGTCGCCGCCGCACGCTTCGCAGCTCAGCAGCGTGAGCATCGGCCGGATGCGTTTGCCTGCTTTCGCAGATACCGGCGCACCGCCGCTGTCGGCGAAGCCGAGGTGATAGTTCAACATCACGTTGAACTGCTTGGGTTGCGACCCGGCGTTGATCACGGCGCGCATTTCCTCCTCAATGAGGGGCACGTAGCGCCGGAAAGCGTCGCTCAGTGTGGTGTTCGCGCTGGACATACGCGGGCAACTTTACCCAATTTATCTCGCAGATACAACCCGATGCACACCCACCCAATGGCCAGCAGGTAGCCGGCGAGCACGTCGGTGGGCCAGTGCACGCCCAGATACACGCGCCCGAAGCCCGCCCCGATGATGACCAGCATCGCGCCCAGGACCGCCGGCAAGCGCAGGCGTGGATGCGGCTCGCTCAGCGACGCGAGGGCGACGAACGCGATCACCGCTGCGCCCGCGTGCCCGCTGGGATACGAGAAGCGTTGGAAGTCGGCTTGCAGCTCGGGCAGGCCGTGTGGGATGTAGTCCACGCCCGGCCGCATGCGCCCGATGGCGATGCGCATGGCGATGTTGCAAGCCAGCGCGCCGAAGTAGGCGATCACCGGCCACGCCGTGCCCGCGATTTGCCCGGCGTCCAGAGCCGTCCGGCGTTCGAGCAGCCGCGCCAGGTGGACGCTGCTCACGAAGATACAAATCAGCAGCGCCGGGATCGAGGAGCTGATGAAGGTCAACAACCAGATCACGCGCGTCAACGCGTCATTGCGCGTGGCCAACGCCCAACGCACCAGCGCCCATTCCCCGGGCAGTGGGCCGATGCACACGACGAGCGCAGTGAGCGTGGCGAGGGCGAGGAACGATGCGAGCGCGACGATTTCCCAACGCAGGCGCATAGGCCGGTAATGCTACACTGCCGAGCGCATGGTCACCACATTTCGGCTCGACGTGAACGGCCCGACCGGTGAACGCGCCATCACGCTCGTCGGCGAGCACGCCTCGCTCCGCGAGGCGTCCGGCTACCTGCCCGACGGGGCCTATACCACCTTCCGCACCTACGACGGCAGCCGCGTGCTGCGGCTGCGCCAGCATGTGCAACGCCTGGAGGAGTCGGTCGCGCTGCTCGGCAATCCTGCCAAGCTCGACGAGGCGGCGACGCGCCGGGCCGTGGCGCACGCGCTGCGCGCAACTGGCTATCCCGAATCGCGCTTCCGCCTGACCTTCGCGCCGCCAACGCTGTTCGTTAGCATCGAGCCGTTCACGCCCTATCCGCCGTCGCTCTACTAGTCCGGCGTCTGGTGCGTCAGCGTGTCGCTTCACCGGGATAACCCGCACGCCAAGAGCACGACGTTCATCGCCTCGGCCGCCGACGCCTATCAGTCCTTGCCCCAAGGCGTGCACGAGGGCTTGATGATCGGCGAGGACGGCGCTGTGCTGGAGGGGCTGAGCAGCAACTTCTTCGCCGTCATGCCCTCGGCGGACGCCGAGATGCCGTCGGTGCTGCGCACCGAGGAGGCACGCGTCCTGGCCGGCGTGACGCGCGCGCTGGTGCTGGAGGTCGCCCGCGACGTGTTGCCCGTGGTGACCGAGGCTGTGGCCTACAGCGACCTGCCGCAGGCGCGCGAGTGCTTCATCACCAGCGTCTCGCGCGAGATCCTGCCGGTGGTGAGGGTAGATCAGCTCACGATCGGCGACGGCAAGCCCGGCCCGATTACGCGCGAGTTGATGCGACGCTTCCGAGCGTTGGTGCAGCGCGAAGCCGAGCCGGTGCTGTAGCCGATCATGCCCACTTCGACTGCCGCGCCGGCGAAAGCTGCCGCGCGACCGGCGATCCGCCTGGCGCCGGCCATCGCTTCGCTGGTTCTGCTGCGTGGGGCAATGGATGCTGCCTACCGCGCGCCGCTGCCGTTCCTCGTCTACATCGCTGCAGCCTTCGGCGCCGATCCGACGCAGGCCGGCTGGCTGGCCGTCGCGCTGAGCGCTGCCGGCCTGATCGCGCCGGTCATCGGCCCATTGGAGAGCCGGCTGGGCCGGCGGGCGATGACGATCGTCGCGTCCGGCGCGTTCATCAATGTGTGTGCGCTCATGCCCTTCGCGCCGAGCTACTCGGCGGTCTTGTCGCTCTATCTCGCTCTAGGCGTAACCAAAGCGCTGTTCACGCCGCAGGTGCAGGCGTTCATCGGCGACCACGTGCCCTACGCGCGGCGCGGCACCGCGATCGGCTTCGTCGAACTGTCCTGGGCACTGGGCTGGATCGTCGGCGTGCCGGTCTTCGGCTTTCTGATCGAACGCGCGACGTGGTGGGCGCCGTTCATCGCCTTCGGCCTGGCCGGGCTGGCCGGGTCGGCGTTGGTGTTGCGCTTCGCGATCGTGCGCGATGCGACTATGCGCGCGACGGCGATGCCGCGGTTCGACTTGGGCGGCGTGCAGCGCGTGTGGACGACGCCAGCGGCGGTGCTGGTGCTGGCCTTCGGGTTGCTGATCTCGTTCTCCTCACAACTGGCCACGCTCACCTATGCGCCCTGGCTCGTCGCGCAGTTCGGCCTGACGCCGGCGCAGCTCGGGCTGGTGTCCATCGTGCTCGGCATCGCCGACGTTGTCGCCGAGGTGGGCGTGATCGTCCTGGTGGATCGCATCGGCAAGCGGCGCTCGGTGCTCGCGGCGACGGCGCTCTACGCTGCCTCTTTCCTGCTGGTGATCGCGTTCAGCGCGAGCCTGGTGCCGGTGATGGCGGCGCTGTTCCTGGTGTTCTTGACGTTCGAGTATGCGCTGGTGGCGTCGCTGGCGGTGGCGAGCGAGGCGACGCCGGGCGCGCGTGCGGCGATGGGCGGCTTCGTCGTCGCGACGCACTCGACCGGCCGCATCGTCGCCTCGCTGATCGCGCTGCCGTTGTTCGGCCTGGCCGGGCTGAGCGGCGTCATGCTCGTCGCCGCCGCCTTTACTGCGCTAGCCCTCGTCGCTTTCTGGTTCGTGCGGGTGGGGGAGTGAATCCGTAGCCGGCAACCATGGTGCAACACCCAGAAGTGCTCGTCAGCGTCATCATCCCTTGCTACAACGCCGGCCGCTGGCTGCGCAAGTCCATCGCAAGCGCCCTCGCGCAAACGCATCGTCCGATCGAGGTGATCGTCGTTGACGATGGCTCGACCGATGATAGCGTGAACATCCTGCGCAGCTACGGCGACCGGATTCGCTTCGTGCAACAGCCGCACGTCAACGGCAATCACGCGCGCAACGTCGGCATGTCGCTCTCGCGAGGCGAGTATCTCCAATTCCTGGACGCCGATGACTACTTGCTGCCGGAGAAAGTGGCGGCTCAAGTGGCGCTGCTGGAGGCAACGGGTGCCGACGCCGCCTATTGCGATTACGCCTTCCTCACCCACCCAGATGGCGCGCCGCGCTTGGGGCAGTTCAGGACGACCGGTATCCAGCCGGATTTGCTCACGGCATTGTTGCAAGGGCGCTGGATTCCGCCGCATGCCCTGCTCTGGCGGCGCGAAGTGATCGAGGCGCTCGGCGGATGGGATGAGACGTTCTTCGCGGCACAGGACTACGAGCTGATGCTGCGTGCGGCGCTGCAGGGTCTGCAGCTGCGTTATCAGCCCGGCCATTGGGCAGTAGTGCGCCGTTACGGCAACGTCACCGTCTCGACCTCCGATCCGCTCCGACGGTTGTGGCATCGCACTCGCGCGCTGGAGAAGGTCGAGCACCGGTTGGCCCAGGATGAGGCGCTCCGCAAGCGATATGCGCCCGAACTCGCGCGCGCCTACTTCCGCACCGCGCGCGAGCTGTATCCGTTAGACCGCCGCGCCGCTGTGCAGCTCTGCGCCCGAAGCCTTTCCCTCGATCCGGCATTTGCGCCGCGCCGTTCGTTGGCCTACGATGCAGCGTTTGGCCTGTTGGGGTTTGAACGTACTGAGGCGCTCGTGCAGGTTTGGCGAGGATTAAAGCGCGCGCTCGGCAAGATCAAGGCGTGGTGGAGCGAATCTCGGCGGCGTCGCCTGTCTGGCTGCTGAAAAAGCGCTCGCGCAGCTCGGCAATGCGCGCGCGGACGGGGATGATCACCTGCGAGCCGTCCGGCGTCGTCGCGAATTCGGTGTAGCGTTGGTCGAGCACCTCGGACTTGATCTTGTCGCGCTCGATCTTCTGGGCCAGCACGGCCAGTTGCTGCATTTGGTCGAGCGTCATGTCGGTCTTGATCGAGGAGCTGAGTTCGCGCAGCATGTCCGGCGCGCCGGCGATGAGCAGCGCCAGCGTTTGCGGGTTCTTGAGCTTCTCGCGCACGGCCAGGATCACCTGCTGTTGGCGGCGGGCGCGGTCGAAGTCGCCGTTGCGCGAATGGCGGGTGCGCGCGTACTTCAATGCAGTTGCGCCGTCCATCGTCTGAAGGCCGGCCGGCAGCGAGAACACCTCTACGCCGTAGTCCTCAGTCGGGTATTCGGGGTCGTAGATCGGTTCGGGCACGTCAATCGTAATGCCGCCAATGCGATCTATGAAGCTCTCGAAGGCAGTGAAGTTGATGCGCACGACGAAGTGAATCGGGATGCCCAGGAAGTTTTCGACCGTCTTGCGCGCCAGGGCAATGCCGCCGCCGGGATAGTCGAAGGCGTCACCTAGGAAGTTCGCCTGGTTGATGCGGTAGTTGGGCTGGTCGAAGTTCCCCGGGATCGGCACCCAGACGTCGCGCGGGATGGACAGGATGCCGGCTTCCATCGTCACCGGGTCGAGCGTGAACACGATCATCGTGTCGGTGCGATAGGCGCGTTCGCTGTCGCCGGCGCGCTGGTCAATGCCCAGCAGCAGGATGTTCACGCGCTCCTTGCCGTCCCAGGCCTGTGGCAGCACGATGATCTCGTCCTGCGAAGTGCTCGGCGTGGCGATGACGACCGGGCGGGGTTGATTGAGGATCTCCGGCAGGATGGGCAGTTCGTTGGCGAAATACTCGTAGGCGCGATGATAAGCGTAAAAGCTCGCGCCGATCGCCGCTGCGATCAAGCCGAAGACGATGAGCCCGATGATAAAAGGTTTGCGTAGCATCGTTCGCTGGCCCAGATCAATATACCATCCTGCCCTGAGCCAAACGTGTGCGTCCCCCTTGCGTCAGGCGGGTGAATCCTCTACGATGCGCGCCGATGTCCGAAATGTCACAGCCGAATCGTCCGCTGGTCGTGTGTTACGGCGACCTAGTGACCGACCTGGTGATGACCGTCGAGCGCTTGCCGATCGAAGCGGAGCGCGTGCAGAGCATCCGCGCCATTAGCGTCGAGCCGGGCGGCGCCGGCAACTTCCTCATCACTGCGGCGCGCCTCGGCGCGCGCGCCGTCGCCTTCGGCACGATCGGCGAAGACGCCTACGGCCAGGCGGTGTATGACATGTTGCAGGCCGAAGGCGTGGATGTGAGCTATGCGCAGCGCGGCGCCGGCAGCGTGAACGTGTTGGTACTGGTGATCGTGGACGACGCCGGACAGCACGTCTTCCTCGTCCGCGACGGGGTGGGTGACCCGTTCGTGCTGGACGCGCGTTCTATTGCGCTGATCCGGAGCGCCGACCTGTTCTTCATGCCGGGCTACGCGCTGCACGAGCGGCGCGTGGCCGGCTCGGCCGTGGCAGCGACGCGCCTTGCAGCCGAGGCTGGCGCGCCGGTGATGAACGACCTCGGCCCGATCGTCTCCGAAGCAAGCGCCCGCGAAGCGGCGCTGGAGATCGTCCGGCTGAGCGAGGTGAGCCTGTTGACCGCCGACGAAGCAATGCGCTTCTCGGGCGAGCGCAGTGAGGCCGGCGCGGCGCAGTGGATGCTAGCGCGTGGGACGCGCCACGTCGTCATCAAGCGAGGGGGTGAAGGGTGCATCGTCTTCTCGGCAGATGGCGAATATGTTGTTCCGGGCATCTCGGTGCCGGTGCGCGATACGACTGCCGCGGGCGATGCGTTCGCTGCCGGCTTCGCCGTAGCGTGGCTCAAGCATCGGGATGTGCACAAAGCCGCGGAATTCGCCAACTGCGTCGGCGCGGCGAAGGTGCAAAAGCTCGGCAGCGGCCGGCAGTGCCCAACGGTTGCGGAGATCGCGAACCTCTGCCCGGGCATGCTCTCATAATCTTTTCTTAGCAATTAGATAAAGTTCCCTTGAACTCCTCTCCATATCCTTCGCAGAAGGCTTGTCGCTTGACAGTAAATGATAAACCATAGGAGAGAAAGAACATGAAGACCAACTTTCGCAAGGGCGTCGTCGGTCTGACGATGCTTGGCCTCGTCGGTGCTAGCTTGGCCCTGACCGCGCCTGCACAGGCGCAATCCCCACTGGGCAAGATCATAGGCGTTGCTTTTATTGACGCCAATGCCAACGGTAAGCGCGACCCGGGCGAACAAACAACCCTCGGCCGCTTCAAGGTCACCGATGGTGGCGCCTTCTGGAGCTGCGGCCACACCGGCCGTGATAATACCTACGGCCTCACGGTTCGCCCCGGCACCTACTTCGTGATGCCAATTGCCGGCCCGGGCCAGCACACCTCGACCCCGGTGATCCGCGTGCAAGTGCCGAGCCCCGGATCGGCAGTTGTGGCCGATCTGCCGCTGGTGCCGCAACCCCTGGCGTTGGCTGAGAACTGTGGTGCATATGCCCCCAAGCGCACGGCGCGTGTGCCGTGGGGCATCCCGGAGGTGGCCGTTGCGAATGGTTTCACCACGCTCACGCGCGCGATTGACGCGGCCGGCCTGTTCGACACGCTGAGCGGCCCCGGCCCGTTCACCGTGTTCGCGCCGAACGACCTGGCCTTCGCCAAGTTCACCGAGGATGAGCTGAACGCCATCCTGGCGGACAAGGCGCTGCTTACCTCGGTGTTGACGTATCACGTCGTGCCCGGCAGGGTGTCGGCCAACGATGTGGTGAACTCGACCGAGCTGGCCACGGTGAACGGCAAGACGCTGAAGGTGCAGATCAAGGACGGCGAGGTATTCATCAACGACGCGCGCGTGATCGCCACAGATGTGACGGCGGCCAACGGCATCGTGCATGTGATTGATACTGTGCTCGTGCCCTAAAGCGTTCGCACGGCTTTGTAGTTCAGAAGGGGTCAGACCGCTTGCAGCGGCCTGACCCCTTTTTAATCTCCGCTTATCCGCAGGTTATCCGAAGCTTAAAGCGCGCTCCCTAGCATCACGCCGATGGACAGGAGAACATTCGGTGAGCTTGCTTGAAGTGCGCGATCTGCGCTTGGTCTATCCCAACGGCCACGAAGCCTTGAAGCGGGTGAGCTTCAGCGCAGAGGAGGGTGAAATCGTCGCAATCATCGGCCGTTCGGGCGCCGGCAAATCCACGCTGCTCCGCTGCATCAACGGCCTGGAGAAGGTCACCGAGGGCTCGATCATCCTCGACGGGAAAGACATCACCAAGATGAGCCAGCGTGAGCTGGCTGCGGAGCGGCGGCGGATCGGCTTCGTGTGGCAGGAATACAACCTGGTGGATCGCCTGCCCGCGCTGACCAACGTGCTGACGGGGCGGCTGGGCTACAAGAGCACGCTGGCCGGCGCATTAGGGATTTTCGACCGTCGTGAGCGCGAGCTGGCAGTGCACAACCTCGAACGATTGAACCTGTTACACCGGGCTACGCAGCGCGCGGACAAACTCTCCGGTGGCGAAAAGCAGCGCGTTTCGATCGCCCGAGCGATGACGCAACAGCCGAAAATCCTGTTGGCCGATGAGCCTGTCGCCAGCCTCGACCCGGAACTGTCGGTTCAGGTGCTGAGCGACCTGGCGCGCGTGGCGCGTGAAGACGGCGTGCTCACGCTCATCAACATCCATCAAGTCGAGCTCGCGCGCCAGTTCGCCGACCGCATCATCGGCTTGGCACAGGGCGTGATCGTATTCGACGGCAAGCCGGAGCAGATGACCGAGGCGGTGATGGATCGCGTGTATCGCTTCGATAAGGTCCAGGCGTGACGTGCAACGCGAAGCGGACGAGGTTGATATGGAAATCATCAATAAAGAAGTCGTAGTCAAGCCAGAGGCCAAGCGCTCGCCTGCCGCCGTTTCGCGCGAGGAGTTGCTCTCGCCCTTTCCGAAGATCACCCTATCGGGCATCCTGCTCTTCGCACTAGTCGTGGGCGTGTTCTCCTGGGCGATTCAAGGCACGCGCCCTCAGCCCGAACAACTGGTCAAGGGCGTGCCCAACATGGTCAACTTCGTCGTCCGGCTCTTCCCCGTAGATTTCGACTGGCGTGCCGTCGCCAAGCT
>JANWYN010000056.1 GCA_025055235.1 Candidatus Roseilinea sp.
GCCATCGTTGGTGACCTGGATGAGGGCGCGATTCCAAGCGGACATATAACTAGCGCGGCGCAGTTGATGAACTGCTGTGTGTTGGCTGGCGCGCTCAACAGTCACCGCACCACGCGACTGGATGAGATCGAGGTAGCGCAACGCGAAGAGCGTCCGCGCGCTATAGGCGCGCAGCGCTGATTGATGATCGCGCGCGGCACGATGTGTTCGAGCACTAATGCGTTGTTGCACTATAGTCAAAAGCGTCAGGGTTGCAAGTGCCAGCGCAAAGGTGAGCGAATTAAGCCAGAGCAGGTATGCTCCAAATGCGATGATAATGAGCGAAGCGGGCAACGCCTGTGAGACTAATGCACCACACATGTTCTCGACGCGGTCCACATCGTGCGAGAAAGTGGTGGCCGTGGGTGCGAATTCGTGGCGCATCGCCCTATCGGGTGGCATTGCGTAGAGCCGGTCGAGCAAGTCCTCACGCAAGCAAACTGCAGCGAAACGCGTGATGAAGAGCGCGCGCCGACGGGCAAGCAGTAAAAAGCTGATGGCTGTAAGATACAGCAACGCCAGTGCGGAAACGTAGCCCAGTAATCGCGTCACGTCTTGGCGTGGGAGCGCTTCGTCGAAGATGCGTTGCACGATGAACAGGATAGGCAAGGCGGCGCCCATCTGCAAGGATGATAAGACAACGATCGTCGCTATACTTGGGATGTGCGAACGATAGAAAGCAATGAGATAGCGCCAAGGAGCCCACTGCATGCGATTCATGATTTGTGAATACCGCGGCGGCGATCGAGCGCCGCCTTTGCTGTGTGGGCATACTCGTTGTCGAGCGACCGGGTCATACGGCCCAAGTTAGTGGCGTGCCAGCGTCGGCGAACCAACACATTCGGAAGTGTAGCTTCGGTGAGACCAACTTGACGCGCACGCGCAATCCAATCAATCACATCGGCGCGGACATAGCGCTTATCAAAAAGCCCAACTTGCTCGAAAGCAGCACGCCGGACCAGCATGCCACTGGCATATACCGCCGGCAAGCGGCGCAGACGATCTGGGATGTGGGCCACAGCGCCCTGTGCATCTTCGCTTACGAACTGCTCTGCATGACAAAACACCATGTCCACTTCCGGTCGCGCTTCGAGCACGGCAAGCTGCATCTCCAGCTTGGCCGGCAACCAAATGTCGTCTGCATCGAGAAAGGCGATCACATCGCCGGCGGCTAGCCCGAGGCCGCGATTGCGCGCTGTCGGCGCGCCGCGCGGCGGTTGGTAAACGTAGCGGATATGAGCCGCGTATCGCAGGGCTACGTTCATCGCATCGTCCGTCGAGCCATCGTCAACGACGATGATCTCGTCGGGCCGCCTGGTCTGCCCCAGCACGCTCTCAATGGCCTCGGCTAGATACTGCGCCTGGTTCCTCACCGGGACGATGACGCTGACTCCCTGCGTACTTGGTCGAGACGGAGGGTCCATGTTAGCAGCATGCATCCCTCGCCGCCGTTCGAGGGAGCGCTTGAAGGTGGTCAGGAACATCGTCTTGTCGGCGATGAACCGCAGTTGATCGTCGCGCGTCAGGCTGTTGCCATGCAGGCGGTAATGCAACGTGACTTCGTCATGAAGAACGATATTGACTCGCTGTTCGCGCACGCGCATGAACCAGTCGAGGTCTTCGTGTTGGCGTAGCGCTTCGTCGAATAGTCCAACTTTGTCCGTGTCGAAGAGCGCGCGTCGGATCAGCGCGCTCCCGAGCAAGATGCTGCTGAAAGGCGAATCGCGAGGGGTAAACGCGCCGTGCGATTGATTGCGGCAAAACAGCTGAGTCTTCCCCAAAACGATATCTACATCCATATGCATGCGCTGTGCCTGTATGCGCAGTTTGTCGGGCGGCCAAAGGTCGTCGCTGTCCAAGAAGGCGATCGCGTCTCCAGAGGCCAGTGATACGCCGACGTTGCGCGCCGTTGCAACGCCATGGTTGCGCTCCAATCGCACGAAGTGAATATCTCTGCCTAGTGCTCGAACGACTTCAGGAGTGCGATCGGTCGAGCCATCGTCCACGACGATGATTTCCAAGTCCGGATAATCCTGCTGGCGCACAGAGGCAATCGCTTCCGGTAGTAGCTCAGCCCGATTGTAAGTAGGGATGACGACGCTCACTTTCATAAGGGACGCCTTCACAGGTGACACCGCAGCAGTGTCTTGAATACCGCGGGTAGAGTGTTGATATCTTCGCCGAGCCAGAGCCGGTAACAAGGCGCCTGCTTCACCAGGCTAGAGATGCGTTCGAAATCTGCAGCGTTCGAACCGGCCAGTTGAAAGAGCGTACTGGGAGCCAACGCGCGCAGTGCTAGCCCTGGTGAAACCGATTCGAGCGATGAGCCAGCTCGGCCGGCGAAAGCCGGCACTAAGATCGCTCGGAGTTCGCAGCGTTGAATCAGCCTGGCATCGAAGTCGGGGCGTAGATCGAAGATCACTTTCTCTTCCTCACTCAACCGGCAGGCTTGTCGGAGATGAGGCAAGCGATGCAGGTTGTCGTGGTGCACTTTGGCAGTGCAAAATAAGCTGTGGATGTATGCCCGCTCACCTAGGCTCACGGCGCAATAGTCGTCACCCAGGTAGTCCATCCCAGCGCCGAGGCAAGCGAGTGCTATCGTGGATTTGCCGGATCCGCCTCGTCCGACGATCAGCACACCCATTCCTGTATCGCTCACTGCCGCTGCATGCAGCAGCGCGTCGCCCTGTGCGCCGAGCCACCAGTGCCAAACCGGCAATAGCGGTGCGCCGCGTTCATAGGCGGGTAGATCACGCGCCTCACTCGTCCAACAAAGGGCGAGCCTGCGCGCGGCCGACCAGGCGTAGAGCATGCCGCGGCCAAGGTCGAATGCGAAGCGCAACTCGGCAGTGTTAAAGGCGCGGATTTCGCCACGTGGGCCGTAGTGCGCTTCATTCCATGGCGGCGGAGGCGGTTTTACACCAGTGCTGGCGCTGTCCCACAAACAGATCGTTAGCGCGTCGCCGTCGTTATCATCACTTGGAGCGATGAGGTGGGCCAGCGCCGGCCACAACACCGTCATGCCCTCGCCCGCGATGAGCAGGCGCACACGCCGTCCGGTGACGCAGAGCGTATGCTGCATAAGGCTTCGCCGGGCAGCTCGGTTGAACGCGTCGTATAGCTGCGCGAAGAAGCGATCACCTTCATTCATTGGCGCCTGCCGAAGACGGCACTGCAGCTCGTTGTGGCCACCCGTCCTCACCCACTTCGTGTATCGGGTCGAGGAGCATAAGGTCCTGCATGTCGGTGTAGGCTTCGAGAATCGGCGGTGCAAAACCAGCGGGATTCGGGGGGGTATCTGGGAGCGAGGAAGTAGCGCTTTCTTCCGTGGTTGTGATCAGGGAATGATTCAGAAGCTTCTGCAGAAAGTTGCTGACAGCTTCGCGCACGCTTGGTTCGTCCGGATAAGCCCTCTGTAACTGTGCAGCAATTCGATCAACGCTGGCGCCGGTGCAGAGCAGTTTCCAGATCTCAATGCCGGCGCCGCGTATACTGTAGTAAGAACCGTCCAGGAAACTGACCGCGATGACCTCGTCGGCAAAGCTCTCGTAAACAACATGAGGGGTGTTGACTCGATAAGAATTTGCTTCCATTTATGCACTAGTCCACGCTGAGGCTGAGGTAACTGTTATCTCGATGCTAAGTCTACTTCAACGTGTCTACCACGCAATCCGCGCTAGCTATATATACGCATATAACCTTAGGTTAAGACAGTCGCTCAAAACGCTCGATGACTATAGCTATACCAAAGATTACGTTACGACTCATGTGCACAATTGGCGCGTCTGGCTCGCCGATTGGATCGGCAAACCGGAAACGCACTTCCTCGAAATCGGCAGCTACGAGGGACGCTCGGCAGTTTGGTTCTTGCAGAACGTGCTCACTCACCCTACTTCAACGCTCGACTGCATAGATTTATTTACCGGAAAGGGGCTAGAGCCTCGATTCGATCACAATATTCATAAATCAGGGCGAAGTGGGCAAGTACGCAAACACAAAGGCCGGTCTGATGCGATATTGCCGGAACTGCCGGAAGCATACTTCGATGTGATCTATGTAGATGGGAGCCACCGCGCTGCCGACGTCTTACTGGACGCTGCGCTGAGTTGGTGCCTGCTGAAATGCAATGGCCTGATTATCTTCGATGACTATTTATGGGAAATGAGCAAGCCCGCCGCGCAGCGCCCCCAAATCGCGATTGACCTGTTCTTGGAGGCCTACGCGCCGCGATTAAGGGTAGTTCACCATGGCTATCAAGTGGTTGTGCGGAGAACAAGCTAGCGGGTGCGTTCGGCAAGGAAGACAAACCGGCATCTAGCGGTAGGGCGCGCTTCCGTCCCGTTCGGGGCACAGAAGTCTGCGCTGGGGACGCAGCGGCTGCAGTTGAGCCACGCCGGGCGCACTCAAACGCGCATGATTATCGGCCCGGCCTGTGCCCGGGCGAACAAGTCTGCCCACTCGCGCGAGCCATCATCTGGATGCGTGACCATGCGCGCCCCACGCGCCTGTGCCGGAATGTTGCCGTGCTGCGCATCTGCCCAGGCCTGCCAGATGTCGGCGTAAAAGCGACGGTGGTGGTTTGGCCAGATCACCTCGAGCAGCAGGCGCGGCTTGGTCAGTGTGTAGGGCGGGTCCATACGGTATTTCGTCAACGCTGCTTCGTCCACGGCGATGCCCAGGCCGGGTGCCTCGGGCACACGGGCGCAGCCGCCGACGATCTCGATCGGCTGCACGAGCAAGTCGTCGGCGTAGTTATTCAGGCAATTGACCGCCGGCCACTGCGCGAAAGGCAACACCGCGCCTAGGTGCAGCGACATCAGCGTGGTCAGCCCTGTGCCGACGAGTTGCAGCCAGAACGGCTTGTCGAACGCTGCGGCTTGCGCGGCTTCGCGCAGCACGCGCGAGACGCCTCCGCTGACGACGAAGCCATCGCACACCTGATCGCGCGCGACGACGGGGAAAGGCGGATCGCCGAAGTGCAGCGCGATCGGCCGGGTGGTCTTGCTGCGCAACTGGCGCAAGCCTTCGACGTCGCGCTGCATGATGGGCGATTCGTAGATCGCCACGCGCGGCTCGCGATCCAGTTCGGCCAGCACCGGCGCAGCGTTGCCAGCGTTGATGAGCATCTGGTTCCAGTCCAAGTCCAACCGAAAGTGCGGCGGCGTGACCTGAGCAATGGCCTCGACCTGCGCGAACACGTCCCACCACGGCCGGGCCTTGATCTTGTACGACGTGTAGCCGCGCGCGACGGCTTCCTGCACCTCGGCAGCGTTGTCCTCCGGCGACGCATCAATGTTCCACCACGAGATCGGGCACCAATCGCGCACCTTGGGCAGGTTGAACAGGCGATAGACCGGGACACCCAGCGCCTGGCCGACGACGTCGTAGAGCGCCATCTGCAAGCCGGCACCCAGCGCGTCATCGCCGAGGAAGTCCGCCGGGTTGCCACCCTTGACGCGCGCGATTGCCTCATCGCTCACGCGGCCCCACGTGTAATGCGGCAGCGTTTCGCCATAGCCGACGATGCCGGCGTCGGTCACCACGCGCGTGATCTCGCTGACGCGCCAGTTCCAGATCTCGCGGGCATTCAACCGCTCGCAGCGCTCGGTGAAAGGGACGTTCAACGTGATGCGTTCAACTTCGATAATTTTGAGCTTTGCAGTCATGGCATGTCCGGGATAGAAGGAGTCGCCTATACTTTCGGCGCAATCGGGCAATTGCGCAAGAGATCGGGTTATGCGGGAGATTATCGAGGCGATCGGCGAATGGAGCGCGCAGGGCGAGCCGGTCGCAGTAGCGACGGTGATCGAGACGTGGGGATCGGCGCCGCGCGGCGTGGGCGCAAAGATGGCGCTTACGCCAAGCCATCGCATTGCCGGCTCGGTGAGCGGCGGCTGCGTCGAGGGTGCGGTGTTCGAGGCCGGCGTCGAAACGCTGGAGACCGGACGCCCGCAGTTGCTGCGCTTCGGCGTCGCCGACGAAACGGCCTTCGAGACGGTCGGGCTGGCGTGCGGCGGCAGCATTGAGGTCTTCGTCGAACCGCTCACGCCGGCGTTGCGCGCGTTCTGGCAGCGCGTCTTCGAGCAGGATATCCCTGCGGCCACGGCAACCGTCGTCCAAGGCCCGGAGTCGTGGCTGGGCTATAAGCTGATGCTTGACGCGGATGGCGAGGTGTTGCCGGCTGCTGATGTAAGAGGCGGCGCGGTCCATGCGGCGTTGCTCGGCGCAGCACGAGCCGCGCTACAAGAAGGCGTGTCGCGGCGAATCGAACTGCTTACGGCCGAAGGATTGCAGCTCACGGCCTTCATCGAAACCATTTTGCCCAAGCCGACGCTCATCATCATCGGCGGCGTGCACATCGCCATCGCGCTCACAACCATGGCAAAGGCGATAGGCTACCGCGTCATCATCGTAGATCCGCGCAGCGCCTTCGGTAATGCCGAGCGCTTCCCGCACGCCGACCGCATCATCAACGAGCATCCGCGCAAGGCGTTCGAGTCACTGACGATCACGCGCTCGACCGCCGTCGTCACGCTGACGCATGACGCCAAGTTCGACGACCCGACGCTGCGCGTGGCGCTGGCCAGCCCGGCGTTCTACGTCGGCGCGCTGGGTGGGAAGACGACCCGCGAGGCACGGCGCAGACGGCTGGCAGACGCCGGCCTCAGCGAGGCGCAGTTGAGCCGGCTGCATTCGCCCATCGGGATAGACATCGGCGCGCGCACGCCCGAGGAGATTGCACTGGCGACAATGGCTCAGATCGTCGCAGCGCGGAACGGCAACAGCACGCGCACGATGTGATGCGCAGGCGAATCTACGCGCTCTGTCGCCGCATTGCGTCGTTCACCGCGACGCCACCGATGAAGCCGATGTAGGCCGGCACGAGCGGCAGCACGCAGGGCGAGAGGAAGGACAGCAAGCCCGCCACAGCAGCCACGGGGATGCTCAGCGCGGCGTTACCCAGCACTTGCGATTCCAGTTCGAAACTTGCACCCGCAAGCGAAGCGCTGAGCTGGGAGATCTGACCGAACAATAGCGCTGCGCCTACGCCGATCAGAAGGATACCGCTGACGATCTCGATGACACGCATGTGCTTTTGCACGCGCCGCAACGTGGGTACCGTGCGGTCGGCCAGCGCGGCAACCATCAGGAAGGGGATACCCAGGCCAAGCGTGTATGCGATGAGCAACGCGATGCGCGTGCCGAGTTCGCTGGTGACGCTGAGCGTGAGGATCGCGCCGAGGAAAGGGCCGATGCACGGCGTCCAGCCGGCGGCGAAGGCCATGCCGGTCAGGTAGGAGCGCGCAGCGCCAGCGCCTCTGCCGATTGTTCCCAGATCTCGCCGCGTGTCGCTGTAGAGGAACGGCAGGTTGATGAGGCGCAGGGTGAACAGGCCGAAGACGATCAGGGCGATCCCGCCCACGACGCGCACGACTTCACGCAGGTCGTAGAACACATCGCCGAGCAGGGTACCGACGAAGCCGAATACGCCGACGACGAAGGTGGCGAAGCCGGTTACGAAGATCAGCCCTTGCTTGAACGTGTGCCAGCGCTGTGCACGGGTGAGCAACGCTGCAGCCACACGCGTGGAGGGCTGGATGACTTGCTCGGCCATTTAGCTGATAATTAATGATTAATGATTGATGATTCGTGAAAGTACGCAAACTTGAATCATCAATCATCAATCATTACTCATTATTGAGAGGATTCCGTTTCAGCCGGCGTCTCGTCGTCCACAATTTCGGCGATGGCGCGCTTGCTGCGGCGCCGGCGCGCCTTCTCGGCCTTATCCACAAGCTCGCTCGCCTTGCGCTCCAGGCGTTTCTGGAAGCGATCCACCTGCCCTTCGGTGTCGAGGATGCGCTGCTGGCCGGTGTAGAACGGGTGTGTGCCGCTCCACACATCGAGGTGCAACTCCAGGCGCGTCGAGCCGACTGTGCCGATGAACTCACCGCCGACGTAGACCTTCGCCTCGTCGTAATACTTGGGATGGATATCCTTCTTCATTGCACTTCCTCCTCGACCACGGCCACGGGCTTGATGCTGACGCGCTTGCTGCCGTTGGGCAGCGTGTCGAACACCACAATGCCGTCGGACGTAGCGAACAACGTGTAATCCTTGCCTACGCCGACGTGCGCGCCCGGCTTGAACTTCGTGCCGCGCTGGCGCACCAGGATGTTGCCGGCAAGCACGAATTGGCCACCAAAGCGCTTCACGCCCAGCCGCTTCGACTCGCTATCACGACCGTTCGCGGTCGAACTACCACCTTTCTTGTGTGCCATCTCCGCTCCCGATGGTTGATGATTAATGATTGATGATTCATGATTGGTCGTCACTCACAATCATCAATCATCAATCATTAATCATTAATCATGAACTATCAACCAATGATCTTCAGCTTAGTATACGTCTGGCGATGGCCGGCCTTCTTGCGATAGCGCTTCTTGGGCTTGTACTTGAAGACGATCAACTTGTCGCCCTTTTCTTCGCCCAAAACTTGCGCCGAGATCTCCCGGCCGTTGACATGTGGCCTGCCGACCTGCACGCCATCGTTGTCTGAAACCAGTAGCACCGGCAGTCTCAACTCGCTGCCGGCTTCCGCCTCGAGCTTTTCGACGTAGATTTCGTCGCCGGGCGACACGCGGTATTGCCGCCCACCTACTTCAACTACTGCGTACATGCTCCCCTTCTTTAAAACCCGTTGGCTGCGCGTTCACGCGAGAGAACTGCGCGCGCGGGTGAGAGTGATTCGACTACGCTCCTCATGGCCGGTCCTTTGCCCGGCGCTGAAGCGTGCCAATTATATGCGGCTGAAAGGTCGTGTCAATGAAGCGGAGTGTCGAATGAACGCAGAGAAGTGGGTGACTCTTCAGCCGGCGAAATTAGCTCATAGCGCGTCACCGCATCCATCACCCGTCCGCGATACTCATGAAGGAACTCCTTTCGGTGGGTTTGGCTAGTGCTACACGCTTAACCGAACTGACACTGCTTATCTTGAACTGACGTTACAAACAAAAGCCAGGCTTCGCAAGAAGCCTGGTTTTTGCCTTTCCAGCGGAGAGGACAGGATTTGAACCTGCGAGGCCTTTCGGCCCACGCGCTCTCCAGGCGCGCGCATTAGACCGGGCTATGCTACCTCTCCGTGGACCCGCAATTTTACTCGATGGATTCGCTCACTTCGCTCACGCTGATGCGCTTCAGCGGCGCGATGCGCGCCTGGATGATGGCGCAGATGGCGTTCGCGCGCCCGGCGCTGCGCCGCATTCCCGGCCTGCGCTTTTGGAAGTTGCTCGGCATGGGCGACGGCTTCAGCCTGCGTCCTGACTTCGGCGCGTATGGCTTGCTGGCCGTGTGGGTATCGCCCGAACATGCGGACGCGTTCTTCGCGCAAGCCCAAGTGATGCGTCGCTTTCGCAGCCGTGCCGATGAAGTCTGGACTGTGCGCATGGTCGCGACTCAGTCGCGTGGCGCGTGGTCGGGCGTCAACCCGTTTCAACCAACTGCTGCGCCCGACGAGGGCCCGCTCTGCGTATTGACGCGCGCCACCATCCGCTGGCGCCGCTTGGTCGCGTTTTGGTCGCGTGTGCCCGATACCAACCGGTCGTTGGTTGATACGCCTGGGCTGGTATTGTCCATCGGCATCGGCGAGGCGCCGGTGGTGCGCCAGGCAACCTTCAGCCTGTGGCGCTCGGAGGCCGATATGCGTGCGTTCGCCTATCGCACGCCGGTGCATGCCGAAGTGATCCGGCGCACGCGCGACGAGGCTTGGTATGCCGAGGATCTCTTCGCGCGCTTCAAGCCGATCTCGTCCGAAGGGACATGGCGCGGCGACGATCCGCTGGCGCGCGCGCGCAGTGCAGGATAATCGCGAGTGGTGACTCCGCCTCGACGATCAGCAACGGCCATGTGCGTTGCGGCGCTCGGCGTCGTGGTCTGCCTGGCCGCGACCGGCCTCGAACGCGCCCCCGCCTTCTCGCTCGTCTCGCCCCAGCCGGTCGTGATGAAGCTCAGACGCACCTGCGTCGGTTGCCCCAACTACGCCATCACGCTGCGGAGCGACGGCCGGCTGATCTACGAGGGCGGCGACTACACGCGCGTGCGCGGCGTGCACGTCTTCACTGTGCCGGCGGAGGTCGTGATGGATGTGCTGGCCGACTTCACCCATCCCGACTTCTTGGAATTGGAGAACGTCTATCCTTCACCCGGCGTCGCTTGGATCACCCTTTCGCTGTCCATCGAGATGAACAGTATCTCGAAGTCGGTGCTCAGCGAAGACCGCTATGGCCCAGCAGTGTTACTCGCGCTCGAGCGCAAGATGGACGACCTGCCGGGTATGCGGTCGCTCTCCGGCTGGACGCGCTGACGCATCGCAGCAGATATCCCACACGGCGTGTGGGATATCGTGTGGGATAACTGGCCTTGACTTTTAGGTTTGCCTAAATAAAATGGCCGAGAATTTAGTCTAGCCTAAATAAGGAGTCTGCGATGCGAACGATGCTGCACATGGCAAGTGCATTGATGCTGACGGCCTCGTTAGTTGCTTGTTCGGCATCGTCCCCGGCGGCTTCGTCCGATTTGGCCTCGCGCCCGGTGCGCGTGACGACGACCACCGGCATGGTAGCCGATATCGTGAAGAACGTCGGCGCCGGCCGCGTCGAAGTCGTCAGCCTGATGGGGCCGGGCGTTGACCCACACCTCTACAAGCCCAGCAGCGGCGACGTTGTGAAGCTCGATCGCGCCGATGTCATCTTTTACAACGGTCTGCACCTCGAGGGACGCATGGATGAGTTGTTCGAGAAGATGGCGCGCGCCGGCAAGCGGGCGTTCGCCGTGACGAGCGCCATTGATCCTGCGCGATTGCTCGAGCTGGAAGAGTCTGCAGGCCACTACGACCCACATATCTGGTTCGACGTCACGTTGTGGCAGGAAGCTGTGCGGTTCGTAGCAAAAGCGTTGAGCGATCTCGATCCGGCGTCGCGCGAGTTGTATGAGCACAATGCAGAAATGTATCTAGAACAGCTCGATGAGTTGCAGGCATACGTCGAACAACAGATCGCGCTCATCCCGCCGGAGTCGCGCGTGCTGATCACGGCGCACGACGCCTTCGGCTACTTTGGCCGGCGCTACGGCTTCGAGGTGCGCGGCCTGCAAGGTGTGAGCACGGCGACCGAAGCCAGTGCGCGCGATGTGCAGGAACTGGCCGCGCTGATCGCCGACCGCAAGATTAAAGCCATCTTTGTCGAGTCGTCGGTGCCTCCGGCGACGATCGAGGCAGTGCAAGCCGCGGTGCGCGCACGGGGCTGGGATGTGAAGATCGGTGGGGAGCTGTTCTCCGATGCGATGGGCGCCGACGGCACACCGGAAGGCACATATATCGGCATGGTCAAACACAACGTAGATACGATCGTCAGCGCGCTGCGCTGAAGTGCGGTTGCCAGTTGTGGTTGTCTGAAATCCACAATCATCAATCATCAATCATCAGTCATTAATCATCCAAATCATGACGCTCTCGACTTCCTTCATCGAAGACCGGTCATCTGCGGCTACCCTGCAAGCGAAAGTCGCCGTTGCCAACCCGGTCGAGATCAACGACTTGACGGTAGCCTACCGCGACAAGCCGGTCTTACAGGATGTTGACCTGACGATCCCGGAAGGCAAGTTGGCGGCCATTATCGGGCCGAACGGCGCCGGCAAATCCACGCTGCTTAAGGCGATCCTGGGGCTGGTGCCTGTGGTGGCCGGCAGCGTGCAGATCTACGGGCGGCCGTATGCCGAGCAGCGCCGGCTGGTCGGCTACGTGCCGCAGCGCAGCAGCGTGGACTGGGACTTCCCCACGACTGCGCTCGACGTGGTGATGATGGGCACGTATGGCCGGCTGGGCTGGATTCGCCGGCCGGGCAAAGCTGAGCGCGACTTCGCGATGCACTGCCTGGACCAAGTGGGCATGGCGCGTTACGCCGACCGGCAGATCAGCCAGCTCAGCGGCGGCCAGCAGCAGCGCGTCTTCCTGGCGCGCGCCCTAGCCCAAGACGCCCAGATCTATCTCATGGATGAGCCGTTCGTTGGCGTGGACGCGGTGACCGAGCGCGCGATCGTTGCCTTGCTGCAGACGCTGCAACATCAGGGCAGGACGGTCGTCTGCGTGCATCACGACCTGGACTCTGCGCCGGATTACTTCGACTGGGTGGCGCTGCTCAACGTCCGGCTGATTGCCAGCGGCCCGTTCGAGTCCACCTTTACGGCCGAAAACCTGCGCAAGACCTACGGCGGCACGATGAAGGCGGCCATCGAACACTTTCAGCATTTCGAGAGCGACCGCCTTCAGATGATGGGGGAGAGACGAGGAGACAAGGGGACAAGGGGACAGGGAGACAAGGGGACGGAGAGATAGGGCACAGCACGTGACACGCAAGACGTGATACGCACAACCTGCCTATGGAACTGCTCAGAGATCTGATCTTCGACTACACGCTGCGCAACGTGGCGCTGGGCAGCGCGCTGCTGGGCGTGGTGAGCGGCGTGCTGGGGTGCTTCGCCGTGTTGCGGCGGCAAGGGCTGCTGGGCGATGCGCTGGCGCATGCGGCGCTGCCCGGCATCTGCATCGCCTATCTGCTTGCGCACGCCAAGACGCAGATCGTCCTGCTGCTTGGCGCGGCCGTCGCCGGCTGGATCGCAACGATCCTGCTGCTGCAAATCGTCCGGCACACCCGCATCAGCGAAGACGGCGCGCTCGGCATCGTGCTGAGCACGTTCTTCGCCTTCGGCATCGTGCTGCTCACCTTCATCACCAAGCGCAGCGACGCGCATCAATCTGGCTTGGACAAGTTCCTGTTCGGCCAAGCGGCAGCGCTGGTCGCAGAGGACGTGACCACCATGGCCATCCTCGGCGGCGTCGCCCTCGCCATCGTTGTGCTGCTCTACAAAGAGTTCAAGTTGCTCGCGTTCGATGCAGCGTTTGCGGCCAGTCTGGGTTTCAACACCAATACGCTCAGTGTGCTGCTCACGTCGCTGATCGTGATCGCCGTGGTCATCGGCCTGCAGACGGTCGGCGTGGTGTTGATGGCGGCCATGCTGGTTGGGCCGGCGGTGGCGGCGCGGCAATGGACGAACCGGCTGAGCGCGATGATCGTCCTGGCGGCGCTGTTCGGCGCGCTGTCGGGCCTGGCCGGCGCGCTGATCAGCGTGAGCGATGAGGGCATCCCGACCGGCCCGATGATCATCCTCAGCCTGACGGCTATCGCGCTGTTCTCGCTGCTCTTCGCGCCGGAACGCGGCCTGGTGTGGGACGCGATGCGGCGACGAATGCAAAAAGCGGCGCTAGCAGACTGAACATATTTCTCATCTTTCATCTTTCATTTGATCGTGCTCATTACGAAATGAAAGATGAAAGATGACCAATGAAAGATTCGACATGAGCGCCTCTCTCGCCATCATCCTCACCGGCGTGCTGGTCGCGACAGCGTGCGCGCTGCTCGGCGTCTTCCTGGTGCTGCGGCGGATGGCCATGCTGGCCGACGCGATCAGCCACGCTATCCTGCCGGGCATCGTTGCCGGTTACTTCCTGGCGCAGGGGCCGAACCTGCTGGCCGGCTTCGCCGGCGCGTCGCTGGCGGCGGTGATCACTGTTGCGCTGGTCGAGGCGCTGCAGAACACGCGCCGGGTCGGCGGCGAGTCGGCCATCGGCATCGTCTTTCCGGCCATGTTCGCGCTCGGAACCTTCCTCGTGTCCAAGTACTTCGCCAACGTGCACCTCGACACCGATGCAGTGCTCTACGGCAACATCGAATTCGCCGCGTTCGACGTCCTGTTCGTCAACGACGTGAATCTCGGGCCGCAGTCGCTTTGGGTGATGGGCGCGTTGTGCATCATCAACCTGCTGTTCGTCGGGCTGTTCTTCAAGGAGCTGAAGCTGGCGACGTTCGATCCGGGCCTGGCGGCGGCGCTGGGTTTCTCGCCGGTGCTCATCCACTATGCGCTAATGGCGGTGGTCTCCATCACCACGGTGGGCGCGTTCACGGCCGTCGGCGCGATTTTGGTCGTGGCGTTCATGATCGTGCCGGCAGCGACGGCGTATTTACTGACTGATGATTTAAGCAGGATGATTGTCCTGGCCGTTGTGGCCGGTGCGGCGTCCGCAGTGGCCGGCTTCTTCATCGCACTGGCGCTGGATGCATCGGTCGCCGGGGCGATGGCGACGATGACCGGCGCCTTCTTCCTGCTGGCGCTGTTGTTCTCGCCCTCGCATGGCTTGGTGGCCAAAGCCAGGCGCCTGCAACGCCAGCGTATGCGCGTGGCGATGGAGAACCTGGTCGTCCACCTGTTCAACCACGAACATCAGGCCTACGAAGAGCACGAGGCCGAAGTGGCACACCTCAGCAGCGAGCTGCGCTGGCAGCCGGGATTCGCCCGACAGGTCATCGGCATGGCCAAGCGTGCGCAGCTCGTGCAGCAGGCAAACGGACATCTGATGTTGACCGGCACTGGTAGAGAGTTGGCTCAGCGAGCCTCTGCGCTCCGGGATGGGGAAGGATAGGGGAGTATCACGCCTGCGCGGCTGTGTCTGCAGGACAGTAGTGGAGCAGCCGCATCCCGAGCAGCGTCACCAGCAGCGACGCACCCACATCGGCCAGCACCGCCAGCCACATCGTGCCGAGCCCGAGCAACACCAAGGCGAGCACGGCCAGCTTGATGCCGATGGCCAGGGCGATGTTCGTGCGAATCGTGCGCATGGCGGCCCGGCTCAGTTGCAGTGCAAAAGGCAACTTGCGCAAGTCGTCGCCCATCAGCACCACGTCGGCGGTTTCGATCGCCTGCGCCGTCCCGCCGCCGACGGCGATGCCGACCGTTGCCGCGGCCAGCGCCGGCGCGTCGTTCACACCATCGCCGACCATCGCCACCGCGCCATACTGATCGCGCAGCGCCTGCATTGCTTCGACCTTTTGCTCTGGGAGTAGTCCTGCCTGCACATCGGTAACGCCCACCTGCCGCGCGACAGCCTGTGCAGTTTGCGCGTTATCACCCGTGAGCATCACCGTCGCCCGGATGCCGCTGCGATGAAGTTCGTCTATGACCTGCCGGCTGGTCTCGCGCACGGCGTCGGCAATGCCGATGTAGCCGGCGAACGCGCCATCCGTGCCCACGAGCACCGGCGTTAGGCCGTCGGTCGAAAGGGCGTTGATTTCGTCGCACAGCGCGCGATCATGCGGTAGCACCTGGTCGAAGTGCGCGTGGCTGCCGATGAGCACGTCGCGATCCGCCACGCGGCCGGATACGCCCTTGCCGGCGATCGCTTTCACCGATTGCGCTGCGGGATAGCGCGCGTTCAGTTGGCTATCCTCAGCCGCAGCCACCACCGCGCGCGCCAGCGGGTGCTCGCTGCGCCGCTCGACCGCGCTGGCCAGCGCCAGCAAGTCAGCGCACCGGTCGCACACGCCGGTCGCCGGGTCGGTGCAGTTCACCGACTTCACCTTGATTACGCTGGGTTTGCCCTCGGTCAGCGTGCCGGTCTTGTCGAACGCGATGGCCTGCACGCCGGCCAGCGCCTCTAGGTATGCGCCGCCCTTGATCAGCACGCCGTGGCGCGCGGCGTTGCCGATGGCGCTGATGATGGCAACGGGTGTGCTGATGACCAGCGCGCACGGGCAGGCCACCACGAGCAGTTCCAGGGCGCGATACAGCCAGCCCTGGTCGCCAGCCGTCGGCATGAACGGCGCGCCGAACAACAGCGGCGGCGCGATGGCCAGCACAAACGCCAGCGCGACCACCGCCGGCGTGTAGTAGCGGGCGAAGCGATCCACGAATCGCTCGGCCGGCGCCTTGCGCTCTTGTGCCTCCTCGACCATTCGCACGATGCGCGCGATGACGTTGTCCCCTGCCAGGCGCGTCACCTCGACTTCCAAGACGCCCTCGCCGTTGATCGCGCCGGCGAAGACTTCGTCGCCGGGCTGCTTGAGCACCGGGAGGCTTTCACCGGTGATGGGCGCCTGGTTGACCGACGACGCGCCAGTGCGCACCCGGCCGTCCATGGCGATGCGCTCGCCCGGCTTGACGACGATCACGTCGCCGATGCGCAGTGCGCTCACCGACACCCGCTGCTCATGCAAGCCGCAGAACGGGCAGGGGCCGCCGCTATAGCCGTCTTGTCCCATGTGCTCCCGGCAGTCCATGCACGGTCGCAGCACGGTGGCCTCGTCCGGCGCGACGGCCATCAAGCTGCGGATCGCGTCTCGCGCGCGCTCGGTCGTGTATCCCTCCAGCGCTTCGCCGAGGGCGAACAACACCATCACCAGGCCGGCCTCGGTGTAAGCGCCGATGACGACTGCGCCGATAGCAGCGATCGTCATCAGCACGTTGATGTTGATCTGGCGGTTGATGGTGAGTGAACGCCAAGCGCTGCGGGCGATCGGATAGCCGGCGACCAAGAGCGCAGCAATGGAGGTGACGTCGAAGAGGACGCTCTCGACGCCCGAGAACGGCAAGAGCTCGTTAAACACGAGGCCGGGAAGGATGAGGATCGCACCGATGAGAGCCAGCGTCGTGTCGCGGCGCGCCAGGAGGAAATTGAGAATTGAGAATTGAGAATTGAGAAAGTCACCTTTCGCAATTCTCAATTCTTCATTCTCGATTTTCGCATCGTAGCCCAGTTCGCGGACGCGGGCGACGACGGCTTCGTGCGGGACGTCACCTTCGACGCGGAGCGTCGCTGCGCCGAAGTTGACCGCGCACGATTGCACGCCGTCCAGCTTCGCCACGCCCGATTCGATCGTCCGGGCACAATCGGCGCAGTCCATGCCGGCGATGCGAAAAGTCTGGCTTGGCCGGCCATTCATGTCCACAAGCTGATGTTACCCGATCCGCGCTGTGTTGCGGCGTTGGGCTAAAACACACGGACGAGCGACCCCTCTTCGCGCCGGGTGCGCAGGCTCGAGCGCTCAGTATGCGGATAGACTGGCATCGTCCAGCGGAAGACCCAGTGCGCCTGATCCGGCAGCATGTTCACACAGCCGTGGCTGCGCGGTGCACCGTAGTCGTTGTGCCAATAAGTGCCGTGGAAGGCGATACCGCTGCTCGTGAAGAACGATGACCAGCTCACGCCGGGCAGGTCGTAGTAATCGTAGCCGGGCGTGCCGCCGGCCATGCGCGTGCCGGCGATCTTGCGGAAGATGCGGTGCTCGCCAGGGATGGTGAAGAAGTCCACCACGCCTTCGGGCGTGCGGTACTTCCCGCCCGTGGCAACGCGCGCGGTGAACACCGGCTCATCATATTCGTAGGCAGTCGCCGTCTGCGTCTTCAGGTTGACCTCGATGCGCTTCTTGTCCAGGGGCACGTCGGGTGAGATCGGCGCGAAGTCCTCCGGCCCGAGCGGGCGCAGATGTTCGGCGCGCACGAAGCCCAGGCCGCTATTGCCGCCATTGCCGTCGGCGATCACATACCAGGTCTTGCCATCTGTCCCCTCGGCCAGCCGCAGGATGCGAAAGACGCAGCCGTAATACAGCAGCGTGCGCACGCCGGCTTTGGGGTCGGCTGCAGCGCGCAGCTCGGTGAACGGCACGGTGATCTCAGCCCACAGGCCATCTTCGCCCACCTCGCTTAGCGGTTGGTTCAACACGTTGTTGCACGGCTGTACGTTGGCCGAGTGCACATAGCCGTCGCTGGTCAAGTACCAGAACGGGTTATACGTCGTCGGTCCCAGGCCGATGACTTGGCCCATGAGCGGGATGACCTCGTTGGAGCGCAGCTTGCGCACCTCGGGCGATTTGGTCGTGGGACGCTCACGAATGATCAGGTCTTTGCGGAAGGCCCGGCCAAAGGCGTATGGGATAGGCTCCAGTTTAGGATCGTGCGACTCAGGCGGTTCGCCGGCGCCGGGATCGGGCGCCTGTGCATACGTCGAGCGGATGTAAACGAATGGGGCAGCGAGCGCCAGGCCGCCACCGATCTTCAAGAAACTTCGTCGTGTCGTTTTCATGTTCCCAATGACCATCGTTGATGTTCGGTTCACATGTGCATCGTCGTGCGCGCAATCATCGGATCAGCACGACCGTGCCGCGCGGCGCCCAGCGGTAGAGCCAAGCCGCAGCGCGGATCGGCAGGTTGACGCAGCCGTGGCTCATTGGCCGGCCAAAGTTGGTGTGCCAGTATGCGCCGTGCAGCGCGTAGCCGCCCTGCCGGAAGTACATCACGTAGGGCACGTTGGGCAGGTCGTAGTCTGGCCCGCGCATGCGCTGCTTCGCATACTTGCTGTAGATGCGGAACGTGCCGCGCGGGGTGGGCGTGCGACGCGTGCCGGTGGAGACCGGCGTGGACATCACGGCGCGCCCGTTCTCCCACGCGGTCAGCCGTTGCTCGGCGATCACGACCTCGATCCACTTGCCGCGTCGCGCGTAGCGCGCGGCATCGTGTTCGGAGTCAGACGATCCGGCCAGTAGCGAGCCAGGCGCAGCGAAAAGCACGATGGCTGCGACGACGACTGCAAGTAATTTCCTCACGAAGCTCTATTGTCCACAATTCTGGGCGAGCTGGCAACTTGCCTGCGATGCCATCACGATGCGCGGAGCGAGGTTTGCGCCTCTCTGCCTACCCGCAAGAATACCCACACCGCAGCGAGCTGAACCACCACGGAGAACGCGATCAGCGCCGGCAGTGAAATGTCATACAGCACGCCCATCAGCGCACTGCCCAAGAACCAGGCGACCCCGTAGCCGGTGTTGAAGATGCCGTAGGCCGTCCCGCGCCGGTCGGCGTGGGTCATCCCGGCGACGGCAGCGCGCAGGATGGACTCTTGCGCGCCCATGCCGACGCCCCACAGCGCCATGCCAGCGACCGCCAGGGGCAAGCTGCCCAGGAAGACCAGCGGCGCGAACAGCGCACTCAGCCCGGTGACGGCCGCCAGGATCACCAAGCCGATCCGGTCGAACAACCGGCCGAAGACCAGCGCCGCGACCGCGTCCACCCCCATGGCAATGGCGTATAGGATGGGGATCGCGCCCTGCGGCGCAACGGCGTTCTTCTCGAAGTGGAAGGCGATCAGCGGGAAGTCGGCGAAGCCGGCGGCCACCAGCGCTGCGCCGGCTAGGTAGAGCCAGTAGACGCGCGGCAGCCCTTGCGGCGCCAGTTGAGGTTGAGCGATCTCCAATTCGCGCGGCCGCGGGTAGAGGAAGCGCGCCAGCAGGAGCGTGCTGACAGCCAGCACGGCCGGGATCGCCAGGAAGGCGAACGCCGAGCGATAGTCGCCGCGCGCGAACAACACGCCGGCGACGATGAGCGGCCCGGCCACCGCGCCGATTTGATCCATGGCCTCGTGCAAGCCGAAGCCCCAGCCGCGCCCGGTGGCTTCGGTAGCGTGCGAGAGCATCGCGTCGCGCGCCGGCGTGCGGATCGCCTTGCCGATGCGCTCGGCCATCATCAACATCGCGGCCACTTCCCAGCGGCCGGCCAGCGCCATCAACGGCACGACGAACAGGTTGATCGCGTAGCCGGCGATGGTGATGGCCCAGTACTGCCGGGTGCGGTCGCTGATCAGGCCGGAGACCAGCCGCAATCCGTAGCCGAGCAGCTCGCCCAGGCCGGCCACGATGCCGACGGCGGCGCCGCTTGCGCCGAGCACGGCGAGGAACGGGCCGGTGATGCTGCGCGCACCTTCATACGTCGCGTCGGCGAACAGGCTGACCAAACCGAGCAGCACGACAAAGCGGACGGCGGTGGGTCGTGAGATGTCCTTGATGTTGGCGAGCATGGGGGAGGGGGTGTCGGATAGTGTCGGTGGTGTCAATGGTGTCGGGAGTGTCGAGGTGTCAGTGGTCGCCGGTGGGTTTGCTGCGGTAGAAGCGGATGTGCGCTTTCTCCAGCGTCGCCAGGCCCTCGCGGATGCTGCCTTCGATGCTGTTGAAGAAGCGTTCCAGCTTCTCCTGTGTGTCAACGATCTCGACCACGATGGGCAGGTCTTCGGACAGGCGTTCGATCTTGGCGGTGTGGACGCGGCTGTTCGCGCCGAACCCCATGATGCCGCGCAGCACGGTCGCGCCGGCCATGCCTTGGCGCTTGGCCTCGAGCACGATCCATTCGTAGAGCAGCCTGCCGTCTTTGCGATCGCTCTCGCCGATGAAGATGCGCAAGAGATAGCCTTCTTCGGGTAGCACCATCGTTTACCTCCAGATCAGGCCGGCCACAACGCGGCCCAGCCAAACTGCCAGTAGGCCGAACACGACCTGCACCGAGACGTTGGCGAACGTGCTCAGTGCCTGGCCGTCGCGCAGCAGGTTCATGGACTCGTTGGCAAAGGTGGAGAACGTCGTGTATCCGCCCAACATGCCCGTGAACACGAACAGGCGCGACTCGGTGGTGAACACGCCGCGCGCATCGGCCAGTTGCGACAGCAGGCCGATGACGAAGCAGCCGGTCAGGTTCACGACCATCGTCCCATAGGGGAACTGCGCGTTTTGCATGACACCTTGCACATAGCCGCTGAACACATAGCGCAGCACTGCGCCGATGCAGCCACCGAGACCCACCAGCATGATTCGATTGAAGACGATGTTGTCCATTGCAGCGTCAACAAAAAAGCTTCTGCCGCACCACTAACTCGGCAGAAGCTATCAGTCAACATTGACGGTTCTCGCCGGACCTCTCGGTCACCGGCGACAGCGAGCTTCATCGCTGTGTGCTAGTCTACGCCTTTTGTCCGGCCAGGTCAAGATCGGATGCGTTTCGATCATTCTCGCCGCAGCGCACTAACCGTCCAGCTCAAGGCGAGCGCGGCCAGCAACCCCAGCGCGAACACCACAGCGAAGCTGAGCGTCGCGCGGATGGTCAGCGCCAGCCCAGCCAGGGCTGCTCCGCCCAGCACGGCGGCTGCCAGCCAGCGCATGTGCCGGCGCTCGATGTCGCCGGCGCGTTCCACGCGCGCTAATGCTCGCATGCGCTGCTCGAAATGCGCCAGATCCCACGCCGCCAGCGCTCCCACGGCCGACAACAGCATCAATGCCGACAGCGCGCCTATGAGCAGGCCGATCGCCGCGCCGGCCATCACAGCCGTGAACGTCAGGTTGGCCAGAGCAGCAGCCAGGCCATAGCGCCCGCGATGCCGGCTGTACGCCCACGCCGCACCGAGGACGACAAAGATCGGGATGAAGATCGCCGCGTCGCGGAGTGCGAGGCCGAGCGACAGCGCGCCCAGCGCGACGCTCATCGCGGCCAGCAGCAGGCGGGGCGTCCAAATCATCGCGTTCACGGCATGCGCGCCATCAGCCGGCGCTGCGCAGGCTGGCGCGCCAGCGCCGTGTGAATCGCAGCGTCCAGCGGCAGCGACACATCCCAATCTACCACCTGCACGCCATGCCGCCGGAGCGCTTGCAGGTTCAGCCGGCGCTCGGCGCATGCGATCCGCGCAGCGTACTGCGTCCGGATGTTCGCATCCAGCGCTTGCAGCTCGAACGCGATCGGGTCGGGGCTGATGACCAGGACGGCGTAGCCGAGCGCGCGCAGCCGGCCGAGCACCGGCACGTCGTCGTTCATCAGCGCGCCGACGAAGACGATCTGCGATTGGGCAGGGAAGAAGCGCGTCGGCAGCCGATCGAGCTTCTCGAAGATGAAGTGGTGGCCGACCATGGCGCGGGCCAGCGCGCGCAGCAGGCGGTCGCGCTGCACGCGCCCGTAGCCGGGGAAGACACCCTCGATGCCGCTGCCGTACACGAGCAGCCCCACGCGGTTGCCGGCGTCCAGAAAAGCTTCGGCCAACGAAGCCGCCGCCTGTACGGCGTGCTCGAACAATGAGCCGTGCGCAGTGCGCACGTCGTTCTGCTCGCGCGCGTCGAGGATCAGCCCGATGTCGGCGATGCGCTCCTGCTCGAAGACGTTGCTGAAAACGCGATCGTCGTGGCGCGCGCTGGCCCGCCAGTTCACCGCGCGCAGCCGGTCGCCCAGTTGATACTCGCGCACGGCGAAGAAGTCCACCCCCGATCCGCCCTGGCGCGATGGGATCGGCCCGGCAAACCCGCGCGTGCGCGGCGGGCGCAGGGGAATCGGGCGCAGCCGCTGCGTCGCCGGCTGCACCAGCAGCGACGCGAACGCCGGGATCAGCGCTTGGCGCTGGAACAAGCCGAAGCCATCCAGCGCCGTCGCGTGCACGTGTTTGAAGCGATATGCGCCACGCGGCCCGTGCACGGCGTATTCGAGGGTGAGCGACTCGCCGGTCGCCAGCGGCGCAAGCGCACTCGTCTGGCCGGATGCCACCTCCAGGCCTGGCGCAACCACATCTTCGACGCGCACTTCGCTCAGGGGCGCACCGTCGTTCGTCACGCGCAGCCGGATGGTCGCCGGCTCGCCGATGGCGACGCGGTCGGCACCGACGCTGCGTTCGCCGGTGAGTTGGATCGCCTCGGGGCGCTGAAGGAGCGCCAGGCCGAGGTAGACCAGCAGCGGGAGCGCCAGTGCGATGATGCTGCCGTTCAGCGCTGCCAGGCCCAACAAGAACGCCGCCGCGATCAACAAGATAAGCAGTGTCGCTCTACCCGTCATGCGTGGATAGACAGGATTAACAAGATGAACAGGACAGAATTAACAGGATGAACAGGACAGGATTAACAGGATGAACAGGATGGGAATTTCATCGTAGATGCGTTCCAGCTTCCAGTTTCCGATTCCCGACTCCCCACTCATTCATCACCCTGATTCGAATCTCGCGCCGATGACCGGCACCGGCGTGGACTGGACGACTTCGGCTACGATGCGATCCGCCGCCTGTGAGACGGTCCACAGGTCGGGCTGCAGGATCAGGCGATGGCTCAGCGCAGCTTTGGCGAAGCATTTCACGTCGTCGGGCAGCACATAGGCGCGACCATGCATCGCCGCCCAGGCGCGCGACAGCTTGAGCAGCGCCAGCGTGCCGCGCGGGCTGGCACCGACGGCCACCTGCCGGTGCTGGCGCGTCCGCGCGACGAGGTCCACCATGTAGCGCTCGACGTCGGGATCCACGTAGATCTGCTCGACGGCGCGCCGCAAACGCAGCAGCCCATCGGCGTCGGTGACCGCTTCGATGGCGACGGCATCCTGCTGCCGGTCGCGCCGCCGCCGAAGAATCTCCTGCTCCTCGGCCGGCGTGGGATAGCCCACCGAGAGCTTGATGATGAAGCGGTCGAGCTGCGCCTCGGGCAAGGGAAAAGTGCCCTCATACTCGATCGGGTTCTGCGTGGCAATGACGATGAACGGTTCGAGCAGGCGCATCGTCTCGCCCTCCAACGTGACCTGATACTCCTGCATCGCCTCCAACAGCGCCGATTGCGTGCGTGGCGAAGCGCGGTTGATCTCGTCGGCCAGGATGATGTTGGCGAAGATCGGCCCTGGGCGCAGCACGAACCGGTTCTGCGCGCGGTCGAAGACGTAGCCGCCGGTGATGTCGCCCGGCAGCAGGTCGGGCGTGAACTGGATGCGTTTGAACTGCATGCCCAGCGCAGCAGCGAAGCTGTTGGCGATCAGCGTCTTGGCCAGGCCGGGGTAGTCCTCGAGCAGCACATGGCCGCCGGTCAGGAAGGCGGCCATGATCATCTCCAGCACGTTGCGCTTGCCCACGATAGCGCGTTCCACCTGGGCGATCACGCGGCGCGTAGTTTCGGCGACGTCGCTGACGGTCGGATAGTCCTCTCGCAAATCGGTCATGTTGAGTTGCCTAGCTGCGCCTCCACGTAGTCAATGGCGGCGTCGAGTTTGTCGTTTAGGCGCGCGGCCTGGTCTGTCGTCCGGCGCGCCGGTGGGAACACATCGCGCAAGCGCTGCCACAGCGCTGCCAGCGTATGCGCACCGCCGGGCTGTTCGACCTGCATCCAGCCCTGCCAGTTGCGCAGCAGCGCCTCGATCTCCGGCGGCACGCTCAGCGCGCCGCTACGAACCCGCGCCATGACCTTATTCTGGTCGAGCTGATGCGTGTGCGCCAGCGTCTTGAGCATCAGGCTGCGCATCTCCTGCGCGGTCTGCTCACGCGCGAATTGGCTGTGATCGAGGTTGCTGAGTTGGCGCATCCAAAAGCCGAGCCGCGAACGCGCGCCGCCCCCGACCGGCCGGAACGGCATCTCGCCGGCGCGCGCGCCGGCTTGCAACAAGCCTCGCAACAGGACGACTGCGCTGATGATCAGCAAGACGGCCAGGAAGAGGCCCTGGGGCAGGCTACGCAACAACAGGTCGGTCAGCCAGACGGCGTAGGCCAGCGGGATTACCACAGCTTCGCGGACGGCATCGCGCAAGGCGAACGTGAGCACGCCGACGCTGATCAAGACCAGCGCAGCCATCAGCAACTGCGCCGGCCGGGTGGGCCTGAGCTTGCTCACGGCGTCCCCCTCGCTTGCGCGCACGCGGCGACGATCGCTGCCAGGCTGTCCTTCGCCAGGCGCTCCTCGCGTTCACCCGCCGGCTGCCCACCATAGCGCACGTCCTCGAACACGCGCGTGAGCTGATGCACGGCTTCCTGGGGCAGCCCTTTGCCTCGTAGCGCCTGCTCGAACTCGCTCGGCGTCATGGCGATGTCGCGCTGGATGCCGCGCTCCTGTTGTAGCACGCGCACCATGTCGCGGTAGCAGCGAATCACAGCCGATCTGAAATCGCCACCCGACTGCAGCTCGTCGAGCGCAGCCTGCGCGCGTTTGCCCAGCCGAGCCAGTGAGTCGTCCGGGCGCGTCCGCCGACGCCAGATCGCCCAGACCACAAGCGCTACCAGTCCGACGATCAGCAACGAGATCGCCAGCGCGGCCGCCAGCACCGCCCACTCGGACGGATTGGGCGTGAAATCGGGCAGGGGCGTCAGCGGCGGCGTGCCATCGGCTCGCTCACCGCTCTGGCCGGCGTTCTCGAACAAGTCCTCGGGCAAGTTGCCCGCGATGCGCGACAGCGCATTGAGGACCAGCCACAGCGCGACGGCCGTGACGATGTTGATCAGCAGCCGCCGGCGCTCCTCGCGCATGAAGATGACCAGGATGAGGTTGATCGGCAAGAGCAGCAGCGCCAGCGCCAGCATGATGCGCACAAACAAGATGATTGCTTCGCCGCCCCCGATGCTGCCGCTGCCCGGCCGTTCGAGGGGAAGTAGGTTCACGGCAAACCATTCGCCCGGCAGCAGCGGCAGGTCGGTGATGCTGATGGCCAGCGCGAAGAGCAACGCCAGCGCGCCGATCAACAAAGCCAGTGCGCGACGCTTGCGGCGCAGGCCGGTGGCGGATGTCGAGGCAGGGTCGCCGGGCATGGATCGTTACTATACTGCGCGCGTTGCGGGTACATTGGGTGTACTTCCCGCTGAGGGCAAAATGCCCGGCGACCGAAGTCGCGGGCAATTTGCGGCGAAGTCGGCCGTGCGCCGGCTTTGCCATGCCTTGCGCGCGGATTCATCCGCTGCGCAAATCGTCCACACCCTCACACGGGACGTTTTGCCCCTACGCGCGAATACATCCCATCTGCTTAGCCGGATGGCGTTTCGATCATGTCATCGCTGCGTTCCAGCATTTGATCGTGCCACGACACCGCGTCTTCCAGCGGTTCGAGGTGCGTGAACACCGTGGCGTTCGGTATCACGCTGCGGATGTCGGCCTCGATGCGCTCCAGCAGGCGATGGCCGCGCTGCACGCTCCACCGGCCCGGCACGAGGATGTGCACCGAGATGAAGCTGCGCGCAGCGGCCTGGCGCGTGCGCAACGCGTGATACTGAATGCCGTCGCTGCCGGCGTAGCGCTCGAGCACGCTGCGCACTTTCGCTACATCGGCCTCGGGCAGGCCGGCGTCGAGCAGACCATTTGCCGAACGCCTGAGCAACGGGATGCCCATGCGGGCGATGTTGGCAGCGACGAGCAGCGCAATCACCGGGTCGAGCCAGAGCCAGTTGGTCACCACGACCAGCGCCACGCCGCCCAGCACGGCGACGGAAGTGAGCACATCGGCGAACAGGTGCTTGGCGTTGGCCTCTAGGGTGATCGAGTTGTAGCGGCGGCCGGCGTCGCGCAACACCAGCGCTGCGCCGAGGTTGACCGCCGATGCGGCAGCGGACACGGCCAGGCCCAACCCGGGTTGCTCGATGGGCTGCGGGTGCAACAATCGGTTGACCGCCGCCACGGCGATGCTGATCGCCGCAATGGTGATCAGCGCGCCCTCGACGCCACTGGAGAAGTATTCGGCCTTGGTGTGGCCGTAAGCGTGTTCTTCGTCGGGCGGGCGCGCCGCCAGGCTCAGCATCGCCAGCGCCATCAGCGCGCCGGCCAGGTTGACCAGCGACTCGAGCGCATCAGAGAGCAGACCGACCGAGCCGGTGAGCAGATAGGCCAGGGCTTTCAAGCCGATGGTGAAGACGGCTGCAGCGATGGAAAGCCATGCGAAGCGCGTGAGCGACGAGCGCTGCATGGCATGATTATCGCCTATAACTCCATGTTACGCGGCGATTGGAAATCGCGCTACGCAGAGCAAAGTCGCCCTGCGGCGACTGACGGGCAGAGTGGCCGCTGCGTAATATTGTGCCTATAAAATCACCACTCATGCCGACTGACACACTCTTCGCAAAGATCGCGCGCCGGGAAGTGCCTGCGCGGATCGTGTATCAGGACGAAGCGGTGACGGCCTTTCACGACATCAACCCCGTCGCCCCGACGCACATCCTGATCATCCCCAACAAGATCATCCCCACGATGAACGATGCGACGGACGATGACGCAGCGCTGCTCGGCCGGATGATGCTGACGGCGCAGAAGCTGGCCAAGGAGATCGGCATCGCCGAAGGGGGCTACCGGCTGGTGGTGAACTGCAACCCCGACGGCGGGCAATCGGTGTATCACCTGCATATCCACCTGCTCGGCGGGCGCAAGATGACCTGGCCGCCGGGCTGACCGCGACCTCCTCTGCAGGTAAGCGAACATGAAATTCCTGATCACAGGCGGCGCCGGCTTCCTCGGCGTTGCGTTGGCAAACACCCTGGCGCGCCACGGGCACGTGGTGCGCGTGATTGACGATGTGAGCACGGGCGACCCCTCGCGCCTCGACCCGGCCGTGCACTTCACGCGCGGCGATGTCAACGACATCCCCAAGCTCTGGTCGCTCTTGCAAGGCGTGGACTGCGCCTATCATCTCGCTGCGCGCGTGTCGGTGTCCGAGTCGGTGTTGTATCCGCGCGAGTACAACGCGACGAACGTGGGCGGCACGGTGGCCTTGATCCAGGCCGTGCGCGACGCCGGCGTGCGCCGGCTGGTGTTCACGTCGTCCGGCGCGATCTACGGCGAGCAGCCCGACGAGCGCGTGCGCGAGGACGCGATCCCCAACCCCGGCTCGCCCTACGCCGTGAGCAAGCTGGCTGCCGAGTACTACGTGAACACGATCGGCGCGCTGTGGGGCATTGACACGGTGATCTTGCGCGTGTTCAACGCCTATGGCCCCGGCCAGCCGCTGCGCGCCTCACACCCGCCGGTGGTGCCGGCAGTGATCCGCCAGGCGCTCAGCGGCGGCTCGATCATCGTCCACGGCGACGGCCGGCAACAGCGCGACTTCGTGTATGTGGACGATGTGGTGAGCGCGCTGATCGCGGCGGCGACTGCGCCGAACGTCAACCGCCTGATCATCAACGTCGGCAGCGGCGTGCCCACCAGCATCAACGAGTTGGTGGCGACGGTAGGGCGGGTGATCGGCAAAGCGTTGACCCCGCTGCGCGTGACGGCAGAGAGCGGCGGCGTATCGCGATTGTGCGCCGATTTGCAGCGTGCCCGCGAGCGCCTTGGGTATGCGCCGAAGGTCTCACTCGAAGAAGGCATCCGCCGGACAGTCGAGGCGTTCAAGGCGAACGGCGCTTGACGATGACCGCGGGCTGCTGCGGTCGCTGCGCCTTTGGTGAGCGGTGGCGCAGGTGCTGCGACCCATCGTTGAGGCCTATACACCGCCAGGCGGTAGCCGCGTCCTTTATGGGTGCGTCGGTGTAGGGATGAAGCCCGCGGCTACTCATCGGCCTCTCATCTGCGCAGCCTAATCTGCACACAGTGGTCGAGGTTCAAGCGCTGAGCAAATCCTATGTTGGGCGAACCGTGCTGGATGGAGTCTCTCTGTCTGCGCCGCAGGGCGCCATCTTCGGCGTGATCGGGCCGCGCGGCGCGGGCAAGACCACGCTGCTGAAGATCCTGGCGACGCTGGTCGCGCCGACGGCGGGCGATGCGTTCGTCGCCGGGGCATCGGTGGTGAGCGAGCCGCTGCGCGTGCGCCGGCAGGTGGGATATCTGCCCAACGACTTCGGCGTTTATCCCGATCAGACCTGTGCGGAGTATGTCGAGTTCTTCGCGGCGTGCTACGGCGTGCCGGCCAGAGAGCGCGCAGCGTTGGCGGCGGACCTGCTGCAGCTGGTGGACCTGTATCACCGCAAGGACACGCCGGCCGACCGGCTGACGCCTGCGATGCGCTATCGCCTGGGCATCGCGCGCGTGCTGGCGCATGATCCGCGCGTGTTGTTGCTGGATGAGTTGACGGCCGGGCTTGATCCGCGCGCTCGGGTAGAGGCGCGCGAGCTGTTGAAGGAGTTAAGCAGCATGGGCAAGACAATCCTGCTCACCGCGCCGAACCTGGCCGAGGTGCAAGACCTGTGCACGCACGCGGCGATCCTGCACGCCGGCCAGATCACGCAGGCCGGCCCATTCGACGAGGTCCTAGCAACCACACCGCCCTATCGCACCATCGCAGTGAAGTTCCTCGGCGACGTGCGGCTGGCGATGAACCTGATCAAGGCGGCCAACGGCGTGGTGGACGTGCAGCCGTTCAACGAGCCGGCGTCGCCCTCAGATGCGCTGGCCGGCGTCACCCTGCTCAAGGAACTGCGCGTGACGTTCGATGGCGCATATGCCGACGCCAGCGTGCTGCTGCGCTCGCTCATGCACAGCGGCGTGCAGGTCGTCTCGTTCGCGGAGGAGAACTGATGCGCGCGCCTCACCTCAAGTTGCCTGCTCTTGAGCTCAGCCCGATCTTCGCCAAAGAAATGGCCGGGCGCATGCGCAGTGCGCGGGCCTACATGGTGCTGACGGTCTATCTGGCCATCGTCAGCGGCTTGTCCGTGCTGCTCTACATGGTGAGCTTCCTGGGCAGCCCGCGCACGGTGAGCGGCAGCGGCGCGGTCGGGACGGTCGTGTTCTACTTCCTGGTCGGCATGCAGGTATTGTTGGCCAGCTTCGTCGCGCCGGCCTTCACCGCCGGCGCCATCAGCCTGGAGCGCGAGAACAAAACTTTCGACGTGCTGCGCGTGACGCTGCTCACGCCGGCGCAGATCGTCTGGGCCAAGCTGATCTCGGCGCTGGGCTTCACGCTGTTGTTGCTCTTTGCCACGCTGCCGCTGTTCAGCTTGGCGTTCCTGCTCGGCGGCGTCGAACCGCGCGAGTTGATCATCGCGCTGTGCGTGGTGTTCGCTTCGGCGCTGATGTATGCGTTGCTCGCGCTCTACATCTCGGCGCGTTCCAGGACGACGGTCGGCGCAACGCTAAGCACGTACGCCATCGTGCTCGGCGTCGTCATCGGCATCCCGCTGGCGGCGCTCATCGGCTCCTCCACCGTGAGCCTGGCGCTCGCGCCTACGAGCGGATCTAGCTCCCCCCTCGCCGATCTGTTCGACACACTGCTCACGCTGGCGATCAGCCTCAGCCCGATCAGCGCGATCGCCGCCAGCCAACGCTTCTTCAGCGCCACGGGCGAGCTGTGGACATTCACCCCGAGCTTCACCGGCAGCGGGCTTGCGCTCACGCTGCCGTCGCCATTCCTGATCTTGACCGGCGTCTATCTGATCGCGAGCGTGATCCTCTACATGCTGACCGTGCGGCGCGTGGCGCGCATCGAACAGCAGTGAGCGCCGGCGCTCAGTTCCAGCGTGATGCCTCGGTCGAGAGCGCGCTGACGTAGCGCTTGACCGTGTCGGCGTCTTGCGCATCGGGCCGGCCCTGCAAATACGCTTCGAGCAGGGCGACGGCTTGCTTACGCTTGCCCAGCGACCCATACAGCAGCCCCAGGTTGCGCACTTCGGACAGGTCATCGGGGTTGAGGATGAGCAAGCGCTCGACGACCTTGGCTGCCCGATAGAAGTCGTTGGCTGCGGCGTAGAAGTTCTTCAGGTTGTTCAGCATGCGCGTCAGGATGTAACGCGCGCCGACCGGGTTGAGGAACGCCGCATTGAACGGCAGCTTGCCATCGGTGATGGAGCGCACGCGCTCACGGCAGTCCTCCTCGGAGAGCACGACGCCGCCGTGAAACGGGTCGAGGTAGATCACCTGGCCGGTGTCCAACACCACGCGGACGATGAAGTGGCCGGGCAGCCCCACGCCCTCGGCGCGGATGCCGGTGCGCTGCGCGACTTCGAGGAACAGCACCGACAGCGAGATCGGGATGCCCAGCCGGCGCTCCAACACCTCGTTCAGGAAGCTGTTGCGCGGGTCGGTGTAGTTCCGCGCGTTGCCGGTGAACCCCAGCGTGTCGAAGAGGAACTGCGCCAGCATGAGCGCCGGCAACTCGGCGGATTGGATCGTCCGCCCGGCCGACTCCGCCAGCCGGTCGAGCCTATCGAGGTAACCAGAAACATCCAGGTCGGGATACTCGAACCGACCCATCACGAGCGCGGCACGCGCCAGATTGATCTCTGCATCTGGTTGGTTGACCTCGCGGGCAAACCCTTCCAGTGCAGCATCTAGAGGGAAGTTTGCCATACGAAATGTTACCATTGTGTACCATGACCGCAAGCGACGAATCATCCTCGAACCAAGATCATGCGCCGGCTGCCGAAGCCATCTTTCGCCCGCCCGACCGCGCGGCGTTGCTCGGCAAGCGCGTCGCGGTGCTGGACAAAGGTTGGGTAGAGCTGCAAGACCTGATGGGCGACGACTTGGCCATCGTCAACGCTGCGCGCGTGTCCTTTCTGGGCGAGAGCAAGGGCAGCGAGAAAGACAAGAAGCTGCTGTTCTATTTGATGCAACACCGGCACACCAGCCCCTTCGAACAAGTGGAGTTCAAGTTCCGCGTGCGCGCGCCGGTGGTGACGTGGTGGCAGTGGGTGCGGCATCGCACCTGGCAGTTCAACGCGCAGTCCGGTCGCTACGTCGCCTTCGACGAAGACGACTTCTATGTGCCGGACGTGTGGCGCAAGCAGTCGCCGTCGAACAAGCAGGCCAGCCTAGGCGAGTTGACGCCCGAAGAGGGCGCACCGCTCACCGCGGCGTTGCTTGAGCACTACGAGCGCGGGTATCGGCTCTATCGGCAAGCGCTCGATGCCGGCGTGGCGCGCGAACAGGCGCGCATCTTCCTGCCCGGCTTCGCGGTGTATTACACCTGGGTGGCCAAGGTAGATGCGCACAACCTGATGCACTTCCTTAGCCTGCGCATGGCCGAAGACGCGCAGTACGAGATTCGCGTCTACGCCCAGACGATCTACGAGCACTTCTTCAAGCCGGCCCTGCCCTGGACGGCGGAGGCATTCGAGAAGTTCATCCTCGCGAGGCTGGGCGGGTAGGCGGTTTACGTCTCACGTCCTACGTCCTACGTCTTACGTCTTGCGTCT
>JANWYN010000071.1 GCA_025055235.1 Candidatus Roseilinea sp.
CGAGGTCGGGCAGGGCGCCGGTGCGGGCATAGCGGTCGCTGAGGCCGGCGGCCAGGTTATTGAGCTCGCCCGCGCGGTCGGGCGCGTCGGGCGGGGTGAGTGCGCCGGCCTGCTGAGACGCGTCGATGGCTGCCTCGAGCACGGGCAGGGCGCCGGCGCGGGCCTAGCGGTCGCGGAGGCCGCCGGCCAGGTTATTGAGCAGTGCGGCGCGGTCGGGCGCGTCGGGCGGGGTCAGGGCCACGACCTGCTGCCAATGGGCGATGGCGGCCTCGAGGTCGGGCAGGGCGCCGGTGCGGGCATAGCGGTCGCTGAGGCCGGCGGCCAGGTTATTGAGATACCCAGCGCGGTCGGGCGCGTCGGGCGGGGTCAGGGCGACGGCCTGCTGCCAATGGACGATGGCGGCCTCGAGGTCGTCCGGCGCGCCGGTGCGGGCATAGCGGTCGCGGAGGCCGGTGGCCAGGTTATTGAGATACCCAGCGCGGTCGGGCGCGTCGGGCGGTGCCAGGGCCACGACCTGCTGCCACAGCGCCAGCGCGCGCTCCAGGTCGGCTATCTGACCGCGCGCCCAGTAGCGGCGCAGGAGGACAGTGCCGGTGGCGTTCATGGCGGCCAGCCGAAAGCCCACATCAGTTGCCGGGAAGTCGGGATGGCCGAGGATGCGCTCCCAAGCGGCCGCAGCCTCGTCCAACGCGGCGAGGTCGCCGGTGCGCAGGTATTGTTGCTCCGCCCCCTGGGCCTGCTGTATGCCGGCGCGGAAGTGGGGTGGGATGTCAGGGCCGCCTGCTGGCTTGGCGGAGCGCTCCTCGCACACCCGCTTGAAGTCGGCCAGCTTGGCGCGCAGGCTTTCCATGGCGTTCGGGTCGGCGTCGGATGGCGCTTGCCGGATGAACGCCTCGATCGCCTCAATCAATGGCTTCTCTAGCTCGGCCGGCACGGCCTGCCAAAACGCGCGCATCTGGTTAGGTTCCTGCACGGCAGTGAAGGCTTGTAGCAGGGCGTTCATCTGCAGCATGGCCTGCACCTCAGGCGAGGCGAGGCCGGCCTCGTCATCCGCGACGCGCACGACCACGCCGCGTAACCCCGCGGGAGTGCGGCTGACGAGCAAAGCTTTCGATGCCGCCGGTAGGCCGGTCACGAAGGCCAGCACGTCCATGCTCTGTGCCACGGCGTCGTAGCCGGCGAATACCAGCAGGCAGGGGTGCTCTCGCAGGTATCGTCGCACTGCCTCGCGGAGCGTAGGCGCCGGCGTCAGGCCGAAAGTCCGCTGTATGGTGTCCAGCATGGCCTCTAGACTGCCGTCGCGGCCGGCGCAGTCCAGCCAGCAAATGCCGCCGGAGAATGTGCCCGCTTCCAGAAGCCGGTGGGCGCTCTCTGCAGCGACGAGCGCTCCGGCTGTGGCCTCGCCGCCCCCGGCGATGTTGACGAGGGGAATGTCCGGATCGCGCAGTGATTCGACCGTCTTCTGAACCGTCTGATCCAGCGCAGCCGGCACAGGCACACGCAGAGGCAGGTTGCGCGGGACGCGAACGCTCGCTGCAGAGGATTCAGTTTCGGTCTGGCCGGCCATACTTCTCAGACCTCGCAATGCACTAAAGGCAATGTCAGACTCAGCTGACATCACCTGTCTGCGACGTTTCAATTCTAAAGCAGCGACGCCGATCTCATTGCACCAACGTCCCGCGCACCTCGTCCAGCGACTTGGCCGCCTGCGCCTCCACGTAGCGGTCTTCGCTCTCACGCGCTTCTTCGACGGCCTGCGCCAACAAGCGCTCGGCTTCGGCCGGCGCACCTTCCTTCGCCTTCACCCACCCCAGCACCATCAGCGCGCACGGCCGGAAGACCTGTTCCTCGCCGGCGAGCGCATGCTGCGCGAAGCGCGTCGCGTCGTCGAGCCGGCCGAGGTGAAAGCTCGCTTCGGCGGCACAGGCGTAGCAGCCGCACATCAGAAAGGCATGGCCGATCTCGGTCGCGCGCGCCGCCGCCGATAGCGCGACGGCCAATGCCTCCTCGTGCCGTTGCGCGATGATCAACGCCGACGACAGGTTGAGTTCGTCGAACAAGCTGCTGACGGTGTCGCCGATCTCCCGGTCGAACTGCAGCGCCAGCCGCGCGTGGTGCACCGCCCGCTCGGCGTCGGCGATGTGGACGAACAGGGCGCTGAGCGACTGGTGGGTGCGCGCCAGTTGCGCCTTGTTGTTGGGCAGCTCCTGGGCGATGCACAAGGCAGCGTTGAGGCTGGCTTCGGCTTGGGCGTATTGGCCCATCTGCCGCTGCACGTGCCCCATGAAGTGATGCGCCTGCCACAAGGCGAGCGTGGCGTCGCGCTTCGCCTGCTGCAGATCTGGGTCGCGGTTGATGTGGATGTAGCCGCTGCGGATGTGCAGCGCGACTGCGCGCGCCTCGAACGCAGCGTCGAGGTTGTGCCACGCCCGGCGATACGCTTCCAGCGCCTGCGCGATGCGGCCCTGGGCTTCGAGCGCATCGCCCTGCAATTGGCGCGCCAGCGGCGTGGCCGGCAGTGCCAGCGGCCACGTCGTCCGGCTCAGCTCCGCTTCGGCTTCCTCGGCGGCACCCGCCTTCAGCGCCAGCTCGGCGCGCAGCAATGCCAGCGCGCGCCGGTCGTCTTCGTCGTTGAGCTGATCATCGCGGATGGCTGCGAAGATGGCGCGCGCCGCAGCGGCGTGGCCGCGGTCAATCTCCAGGTCGCGGTGATTGAACCACGCCCAAACGGCGAGCGCCGCCTGCCCACCCTGGACGTAGTGGCGCGCGGCAGCGGTGTACTCGCCGCGCGACTCGAATACCTCGCCCGCCGCCAAGTGCAATCGCGCCGCCAGCTCACGCGGCGTGCGCCGGCGGACGAACTCACGGACATACGAAGGCAACTGGATCGCGCCGCCCTGGCTGGCCAGCGCCAGATCGCGCGCGATCAACGCGTCGAAGGCGCGCTGGTGATCCGGCCAGGCGTCGCGCGGCGCAGCGCCGTCGAATACCGCCAGCGCCATCAACGCGCCCTGCTCCTCATCGCCCAGGCGCCTCCAGGTGCGGCTGAGCAACGGCTCGACCGACGGCGCCGATGCAATTAACTGCAGCACGTCGGCGAGCCGCTCGCCGTCGCGCCACAGGTTCACCACCAAGGCGATCAGCGCCGGATTGCCGCGCGTGTGGGCGCGAACCGCTGCGACCTCTGCAGCGGCCATGCCAACGATGCCGCGCTGTGCCAGGAACTCGCCGACTTCCTCATCGGCCAGGCCGGCCAGCAGCACGTGCCGGTCGGCCTCGATCATCACTTGCTGGCCGATCCAGATCATCGGCGCAGCGCTGCGCAGCGATTCGAGCAAGTGGACAAATCGCGCGTGCGCTTCGCGCTCATCGCGCAGCACGTCCACCTCGTCCACGCAGATGACGGGCGGAGCACCGAGCTGCGATAGGTCGTGGCGCAGCAGCGTGAGGACGCGCGCCGGCTCGGTCACGCCGCGGTCGGCGATGAGCTGCCGCCAGGTCAGGGCCGCGCCGTGCGAGCGCAGGAAGTGCGCCAGCGCAAAAGCGACGGCGCTGAACTGGTCGTTCAGCCCAGGGCGGACGGTGTACCAAAACGCGCGCCGCTCGCCCCATTCGCGGGCCAGCGCCGCGCCGAGCGCCGTTTTGCCGATCCCGCCCGGCCCGACGAGTGCGACCGTCCCGACACGCTGCAGCACTTCCAAAGCCGCCTGCAACTCGGCAGCGCGGTTGACCAGGGCCTGCGCGCGCGGCATATCCATCCGCCACGGCGGCAGCATGCTGCGGTTTACTTCATCGGCCAGCGCTTCGATCGCCGCCGCGCGATGGCGGTAGTAGGTCGTCTCAGAAAGGTTGAGCCGCATGGCCACGCCGGCGTTGTTCAGCGCCGGGTCGCGCTTGAAGAACGAGGCATCGAGGAGCTGGCGCTGCTCAGGCGAGAGCGCCTGAGCAGCGGAACGGAGCACCGATTGCAGCACGCGGCCGCGCCCGTCCGGCGATTCAGCGTCGTCACAATCGTCGAGCGCATCGCCGAGGAAGTACGGCGCGGCCAGCGGCGAATGCATCCCCAGCCAGGCCGGATCGGCAAAGCGCTCAAGCGCGACCTCCACCGAGCGGGCGAATGGATCGTTGATCTTGATCGAGCGTGGCACGGCACTTCGATTTTATGCGCTCGGCGCTGCGTTTCGTTGAAAGCAGCGTCATCCAAATGGAAAGTTGCCGTGCCCGAATTTGCGCTACTATCTCTCCGGCATGCCAGTGCGTTCCTCGAACAGGCTCATCAACGCCGGCCGGCGCGTCGCCGCCGCGACGCTAGCGCTGACGATTGGGCTGGGGATGAGCGGCACACCGGCCGGCGGTCGCGCCGAAGCCGAAGCGCGCACCACATCTTCGCCGGTTCTGCCGCCGGAATGCGCGACCAAGACGGTGCTCTCGCCGCTGCTGGCGCCGAGCTGGGCATTCGTGATGAACTTCGACGTGATCGGCACGCGCGCCGACGGGACGCAGTATCCGGTCGGCTGCCTGATCGCCTGGCGCAGGCCGTTTGTTGCAACGGATTACATCACCATCGAGTCGTGCCAAGCATTCGGCGCGGTGTCGTTCGGCGGCGGCCAGGCGCTGTTCAACGGCGGCCACGTGCGCTGCACAGTGAACGTGAAAGCGGCGCTGGCGGCGCTGAGTCCGCCGCTGGTCATCGGCGCAGAAGAGCCCTACCCGCCCTTCGAGATCATTGGCGCGGGGCTGATCTTCCCGCCGACGACGCCTCATCCCTACGGCAACCCGGTCGCTTACTACCAGCCCAACGCCGCCGGCGCGAAGCCCGCCGGCCTATTCATCCCTGCGGTCAACGTGAACGGCATGTACACGATCAAGTCATATTTCAACGGCATAGACAACGTGGACGATAACGTTCGCTTTCTGTCCAGCCAGACCCCACAGACCTGGACGGCCAAGCATCAACCGTTGCCCGAAGGATATCGCGTGCAACACGCGCTCGACTGGAGCGTGATCAACATATTCTTCCCCCGCCCGCTGGTCTCGCTGCGCACCGACGGCGCGACGATCTACGTCGGCGGGTCGCCGCTCGGCCCGAGTTTCGATGGCATCCTAGACGAAGCGATCGTGGATCCGCCGGATCGCAGCGGGCCGACCGCCTTCACCAACTACACGACCTACGCGCCGATCGCAGTGCGGTGAAGATCGCACAGAAACCAGGCCTCTTGTGAAAGCTGGGTTTCTTTACGCGCAGAAGCGAATCACTGCGCATCGGAAAGGCGCATACGACTAGGTGATAAGGATCAACAAGGTTGTCAAGTATGCAGTGGCGACGATGGGAGTCGTCTCTGCGTCTTTATGGGTGAATGTGCTCCGGACACTTGAACTGGTTACTCACTGAGAAGGAATCAATGCAAAGTCATATCACCCCACTGAAACGTCTTGCGATAGCGGCAGCAATCTGCGTCGCCAGCGCCGGATTTCACCACCAGATCGGTTTGGCTCGCCAAGCAGTGGCTTCGCCCGATGTCCCGCTCGACGCCCCCGACGTGATGGTGAACAACGGCGCCGTATCGTTCTCGATCGCCGCACCCAAGCTGTTCTGGAACACCAGCCACGCTCCCTGTCCGCCCGGTTTGGCGCTGGCCGAAACGCCCCCGGCGCCAGAGCAGGCGGACGCAGCCGCGCCGCCCACGACAGGGGAGGATCAGGCCGTCAAGCCGCCTCCATCAGAGCAGGCGCATGAAGCCGCGCCGCCACCCGCGACGGCGGAGGGTCAGTCCGTGAACGTGCCAAGTGCACCGGACGCGCCACTCGTGCCCGACGCCGAGACGGTCAACCGCATCGCCGTGCAGGGCAGCGAGATTCGCAAGCTGTTCACCGTGGACGAGACCTGCGCGGAATACGAGATTCGCTCCAATATCGTAGCGGACAACAATTATGTATACTGGGTGAACAACAGCGGTCTGGTCAGGCTCTCGGTCAATGCCAATCCTGGCGACCCGACTCAACTGCTCAACAACCAGGTTGGCGGTCACACAGAGCTGGCGATTGACGATACCTACATTATCGTTCTCAAGGTGGAGGGCAGCAACCCGTCTTACACATCGCGGATCTGGCGCGTCAACAAGGTGACCGGCGCAGCTACACTGCTGCAGACGCGCAACGCCTATGCCGGCCGCATCAGTTCGAGTTCTGCTCTCGACTTGGCTACCGGTCAGACCCGCTACTACGTGTATTGGATGGAGGGTAGCAACCTGCTGCGCTACGAGCCGGCCACGTCCTCGCTCACGACGATCGCGACCGGCGTGACAGCCTATTACGCCGAGGGCGGGAGAATCTCCTGCAGTGGGTCATTTTGCTTCATCACCGATCTGGTGTTCATCGCGCAGAACACGCAGGTGCGCACCTACAACAATGCCACCAACACGCTCAACGCGCCGTTCTACACATCGCCCGGCGGGAACAGGGTGTTCGGCATCGTCACCGACAACAGCTATGTGCTGATGTTGGAGGAGTATTATCTGCCATGCTCCCCATTGCCATGCGTCGGAGGCACCTATACCCACTATGTGACGCGCGCGGCGCGCAACGGCAGCAGCCCCGCCACTCTCTACTCGAGCAGCTCCGGTCCTTATAGCCTTAATGGCCCGATCCAGCGCATCGCTGCCGCCGGAGACTACGTGTTCTGGCTAGAGATCGGCGGGGCGATCAAACGGCTGCCGAAGAACGCCAGCGCCCTGCCGCTGACGAACATGAGGATCACCGGCATAATGATCACGCAGGGCATCCAGCGACCGGACAATTCGGTCATCCTGATCGCCGGGCGGCGGACGTTCGTGCGCGTCTTCGTCCAATCCGACGGCCCGGCGGTGCCGGGTGTGACGGCGCGTCTGGAGCGGCTGGACAACAGCAACAACGTCATTGCCACTGTACTGCCGGTGAACGACGTGGGAACCAACCTCACCGTGCGCCCCAACCCGGTGCGGGAGAACTTGAACGACAGCTTCTTGTTCGAGCTGCCATGGAGTTGGGTCACGACCGGGCTGCGGCTGCGCGCGGCTGAACCCGTTCAAGGCGCCGCCGGAGTCGAACTACACCGATAATACGAGCGCCGTACAGGGTCCGTTGACCTTCAACACATCGCCGGCGCTCAAGGTGCAGTTCGTCTCATGGCACTACCGGCTGAACAACCAGTGGTGGGCTCCACGCTTCATCACAGACATCATCCAGACCTATTCCTGGCTGATCCGCGCCTACCCACTGGCCAGCAAGATCATCTTCGATGGCGCGACCGGCAACCAGCCCGGCTTGCATCCGAGCCTATGGTTCGTGACCGACGATGCGCTCGGCGCGATGGTGGACCGTAGCAGCGCAGAATGTGAAGACTTGTTGGTCACAAAGGCAGACGGCACGGAACAGGACAATCGCAGCTTGTGCGCCAGCCGCTACACCAACAACCAGATGGGCACGATGCGCACCGAGAACGGCGTGCCCGAGAGCCGCTTCTTCTACGGCATGATCACCGATGCCGCTGGATTCTTTCCGCGCGGCCAAGCGTGCTGCCAGCCGAACGTCTCGACCGGCCCGACCGGCAGCAATACATGGGGCTGGGACACCGACGGCAGCTATGGCGACTGGTATGCGGCGCACGAGATCGGCCACACGCTCGGTCGCGGCCACCCAGACTTGCAGGTGGCAAACGAAGTCGCCGAAAACAGATGTGCTGACCTTCGACGTGCTCTACAGCCACAACGGCGGCGCGAGCTTCCAGCGCGTGCGGTCGAACGTGAGCGGCACCAGCACAACGATTGACACAACCACGCTTGACGGCGGCACAGGCATCTTCCGCGTGGTCGCCGACGACGGCGCGAACACCGGCCACGCCAACAGCGCCCCGTTCACCATGGCCAACAAGCCGCCCATGCCGATGATCTTCATCCCGCACAACGGTCTGCGCATCCAGTATGGCCAGTTGGTCAACTTCAGCGGCGCAGCCATGGACTGGCAAGACGGCGGTGTGACCGGCGCGAACCTCGTGTGGTCGTCGAACCTCGACGGGCCGCTCGGCACCGGCGAGCAAATCTCGAGCCAGACGCTCAAGGTGGGCACGCACACCATCACGCTCAAGGCGACCAACAGCCAGGGCCTGATGGCGACGACCAGCATCACCGTGACCGTGCACGACGACCTGAGCCTGCTCGGCCCGACGCTCACCGCCGCGCCGATCCAGGTGAGCTTCTCGTTCGCGAAGGACGCGATGGCGACGAAGAGCACAACCGTCGCCATCGGCAACGCCGGCAGCGGCAATCTGAACTGGACGGCAAGCGTGAACGCGCCCTGGCTGAGCCTGAGCGCCGGCAGCGGCACGGCGCCGGCCAGCCTGACGCTCACTGCGAACCCGGCCGGCATCGCTAACGGCAGCGTGCTCAGCGCGACGCTGACGCTAGTCGCACCGGCGCAGGGTGGCCAACCAACACAAACGCTGACCATCCCGGTGCTGCTGGGCAAGGATATTCCGCTGTATGCCGGGAGCAACAACCCGCCACAGCGCAAGGTGCGCTTGCCCATCGTAGTGCGATAACACAGGGAGGAAACCAGGCTTCTTGCAGAAGCCTGGTTTCTTTATGCGTGGAAGCGAATTGCGGCTAATTGAAAGCACGCGAGCGTTTTTCCAGGTATAACGGTCACAAAAGGAGACTTCTCATGAAAACGAAACTCATCTCGATCTCGCTCGCATTCGCCATGCTCCTGACGTCCGGCTGCGGCCTCATCGGCTCGCTGGTCGGCGGGGGCAGCGGAACACAGGCCACGACGCTGTGGGCCGACGTGCCGGCAATGGAAGGCATGAAGCAGGAAAACATCGAGCTGCCGCTGCCGATCAAGCTGGCGGTGCAAGCGCTCGTCAAGGCCTCAGGGTCGAGCGAAGGCGTGCGCGTGGACAACTTCGAGATCGTGACCTTCACCTCGGCCAAGACGCCGGACGATGTAAAGGCGTTCTACACCAACGAGCGCATGCAGGCCGCGGGCTGGAACATGACGGATCAACCCGGCTGCGCCGGCATGAGCGACTCGCCGAGCGCCGGCGCGACCTTCTGCTTGTTCGGCAAGCAGAATCCCACGAACAAGTCTTTCCTGGTGCTCGCCGCCATGCGCAACGAGAACGACACGGCGATGACCCTGTTCTTCATGCGCTTCGACGGCGACGTGACGGCCACGCCATCCGGGTCATAGGCATCGCCTCGACAGAGCCGCGTCATAGCCCATTTGGGCCACGATTGACGCGGCTCTGCCGAGCGTTCACCTCTAACGGCGCACGCGTTCGCAGTGAAGCCCCTTCTAGCTGTCGAGAGCAGTCTGAACGCGGTGGCGCAGGACTGCACAGAGGTTGCTCTCACGTGCACGATCCAAGGAACAACGGCTACTGTAGAGGGTGTTGTAATATCCCCTGCGAAGAGACATGAATGAGAAAAATGTGCGCCAATTGACCCGCATCACGTTCAATCCGGCTGTCATGGGTGGCAAGCCTACGATCCGCGGCATGAGGGTTACCGTGGGCATGATTGTGGGCCTCATCGCTGCTGGCTATGCCTTCGACGAGATACTCAAAGCATATCCTTATCTTGAGCGAGAAGACATCATCGAAGCGCTCACTTACGCCGCCTGGAGAGTAGAAGAAATCGAGCAACCTTTGCCCGGATGAAGATCGTCATTGATATGAACCTGTCCCCATCGTGGATACAGGTATTTGAGTGGCAAGGCTGGGATGCAACACACTGGTCTTCAGTTGGCGCACCGGATGCGCCCGACGTTGAAATCATGGACTGGGCACGCAATAACGAACATATCCTCTTTACTCATGATCTCGACTTTGGCATCGTATTGGCGCTCACTCGAGCCACTGGACCGAGCGTGATTTAGGTGCGGACGGAAGACATCATGCCAGACACTCTGGGAGAGACTGTGGTTCGGGTTATTGAGCGCTATCAGGCCGAGTTAAATGCAGGCGCGCTCATTACGATAGATAAAAGACGGGCACGCGTTCGCATTCTGCCGATACAGGGGAGCTAAAGATGCCCCTTGCGTTCCCCACTCCCCGGCTCGGCCTCGGCTGCGCGCCGCTCGGCTCAATGGAGCGCACGTTCGGCTACGGCGTGAGCGAAGCCGACGCGATCGCGACGATTCATCACGCGCTCGAACGTGGCATTACCTTGCTGGACACCGCGCCGTTCTACGCCAACGGCCAGTCCGAGTTGCGCGTCGGCCGGGCGCTGCGCGGCATACCGCGCAACCGGTTCCTCATCAGCACGAAGGTCGGTTGGCTGCCCGATCCCAACTGCATCGGCCAGCAAGGCGCCGGCGAGCGCAGCTACACGCGCGATGCGGTGCTGCGCAGCATCGAGGGCAGTCTCAAGCGATTGGGCATGGACTATCTGGACATCGTCCACGTACACGACCCAGAAGCCGGCGACTACCGCCGGCAGATCATGGACGAAGCCTACCCGGTGTTGCTCGATCTGAAGGCGCAAGGCGTGATCCACGCCATCGGCGCCGGGTTGAACCAGACCGACTTCCTCGTGGACTTCGCGCGCCATGCGCCGCTGGATTGCGCCATCCTGGCAGGGCGCTACACGTTGCTGGAGCAAGCGCCGCTGCAGGAGGCATTCCCACTTGCCATGGCCAAGGGGATCGGCATCCTCGCCGCCGGCGTGTTCAACGGCGGCATTTTGGCCACCGGCGCGCGGCCGGGTGCACGCTATCAATATGCACCTGCGCCGGAGCCGATCCTGCGCCTAACGCGGATGATCGAGCGCGTCTGCGTGAAGCACGGCGTCTCGCTGCGCGCCGCAGCCATGCAGTTCGCCGCCGCGCACCCGGCCGTGCAAATGCTCATCGTCGGCATGGTGAAGCCGAGCGAGGTGGACGAAAACCTGGCCGACTTCTCTGCGCCGATCCCGCCGGCGTTCTGGGCCGAGTTGAAGGCGCGCGAGCTGATCGAGCCGGACGCGCCGACGCCGGTCGTTGGTCGCTAGTCGCTGGTCGTTGGTCGCTGGTCGCTGGTCGTTGGTCGCTGGTAACTGGTAACTAGAACTAACAACCAGCGACTAGCAACTAGCAACCAGCAACCAGCGACTAGCAACCAGCAACCAGCCACTAGCAACCGGCCACGGCTCGCTCGAAGAACGCGCTGAGCACGACTTCGGTCGGCGCCATGGTCAGGCCCTGGCCGACATCCTGCGGCTCGACCACCGTGACGCCCCAGCCGGTTAGCGTCGCGATGGACTGCCGGACGACCGGATGGGCAAACAGCGGCTCATTCAGCGACAGCGCTATGACCACCGGCTGGCCGAAGCCGATCATCTCGGCGACGATGGACAACGCCAAGTTGTCGGCGACGCCGTGCGCCAACTTGTTGAGCGAGTTGAAGTTGCACGGCGCGAACAACACCGGGCCCGGCGACGGGCGCGGCAAGATGCGCGCGTCGAAGTAACTCTCCACCAGATGGTTGTTGGGGATGCGGCGCAAGTCGTGCGGGCTGATCAAGCGCATGGCGTTCGGCGTCTGCACGGTGATCACGCGCTCGAATCGCGCGCTGAGCGCAGCGACGAACTCCGGCGCACGATAGGCCGTCGTCGCGCCGCTGATCATGAGGTAAACGGTATCGGGCATGTCGGGCGACGCTCCTTCAACAGATGCGCGGCAATTGCTCGCCGAGCGGCATGGGGATAACGCGCGTGCCGCCGATGGCCGTGCGCGCCGTCACCAGGCCGGCCGGCTGCGCGACCACCCGTCCGATCATCGCTGCTCCCTGTCCCAGCGGGTGCGCGCGCATGCGCGCCAGGACGGCTTCGGCAGCTTCCTCCGCCACGAATGCCACCAGCTTGCCCTCATTCGCCACGTAGATTGGATCCATGCCCAGCAGGTCGCAAGCAGCCTGCACGTCGGGGTGCACCGGCAGCGCGCGCTCGTCAATCTGGATACCTACCTGTGACGCAACGGCGATCTCGTTCAGCGCCGCAGCCAGGCCGCCGCGCGTCGGGTCGCGCAGGGCGTGAATCGCACCAGGAGCGACGTCGAGCATCGCCGCGACCAAGTCGTGCAACGGCGCAGTGTCGCTGGCAATCGTCGTCTCGAACTGCAACCCCTCGCGCACGCTCATGATGGCCATGCCGTGGTCGCCGATGAAGCCGTTGATCAGTACGCAGTCACCCGGCCGGGCGCGATCCGGCCCAATGCGCACGCCGTTGGGGATCAGGCCGACGCCGGTGGTGTTGATGAACACGCCATCGCCGTGGCCTTTGTCCACCACCTTCGTATCGCCGGCCACGACGCGCACGCCGGCTGCGCGCGCTGCCGCGGCCATGCGCTCGACAATCGCGCCGAGCTGGGACAGCGGCAGCCCCTCCTCGACGATGAAGCCGGCGGTGAGGTAGAGCGGCCTAGCGCCCATCATCGCCAGGTCGTTCACCGTGCCGTTCACGGCCAACTCGCCGATCGAGCCGCCGGGGAAGAACAGCGGTCGCACCACGAACGAGTCGGTGGAGATCGCTAGGCGCACGCCGTCCAAAGCCAGCACGGCTGCGTCGCCGAGTTGGCGCAGCGCCTCGTCGCCGAAGGCCGGCGCGAAGAGGTGATGGATCAGCTCCGCCGTCAGCTTGCCGCCGCCGCCGTGGCCGATGACGACGTTAGGATAGTCGCGCAACGGCAGCGGGCAGGACCAGGTGGTGAAGTCGAGGGACATGGGAAATTGAAAATTGAGAATTGAGAATTGAGAATTGAGAAGTCAGGAGTCAGAGGTCAGGGGTCGGAGGTTAGAGGTTGAAGTTGGGAGTGGGGAGTCGGGCTCACCACTCACCACTCACCGCTCATAGCTCACCGCTCATAGCTCACAGCTCGCAGCTCATAGCTCACCGCTCATCGCTCACGCGAATCGCCCGTAGTTGTAGTAGGCCGCGCAGGCGCCTTCGCTGCTCACCATCGTCGCGCCCAGCGGCGTGCGCGGCGTGCATTGCTTGCCGAAGGCCGGGCATTCGTAGGGCTTGATCTTGCCCTGCAACACATCGCCGCTGCGACAGATCGGCGACTCCTGCGTGTGAATGCCGGCGACGTCGAAGCGAGCTTCGGCGTCGAACTCGCGATAGGCATCGCGCAAGCGCCAGCCGCTGTTAGGGATGACGCCAATGCCGCGCCAGGCGCGATCGGTGAGTTCGAACACCTCGGCCAGCATGCGCTGTGCCGGCCGATTGCCCTCGAAGGTGACGGCGCGCGGGTAGGCGTTCTCAACGCACGCCTCGCCGGCCTCCAACTGGCGCACGGCGCGACGGATGCCCTCTAGCAGATCGAGCGGCTCGAAGCCGGTCACTACGATCGGCGTGTGATACTTCTCCGCCAGCGGCGGATATTGCCAATAGCCCATCACGGTGCACACATGGCCGGCGGCGAGGAAGGCCTGCACGCGGTTGGCTGGCGAGTTTAGGATCGCCTCGAGGGCCGGCGGCACCAGCACGTGCGAGACCAGCATCGAGAAGTTCTTCAGCCCCTGCCGTTTGGCGACGACGACGGCCATCGCGTTGGCCGGCGCGGTGGTCTCGAAGCCGATGCCGAAGAACACGACTTGCTTGTGCGGGTTGTCGCGCGCAATCGCCACGGCGTCCAGCGGCGAATACACCACGCGCACGTCGCCGCCCTCGCCCTTCACGCGGAAGAGGTCTTTGTGGCTGCCGGGCACGCGCAGCATGTCGCCGAACGAGCAGAAGATCACATCGGGGCGAGATGCGATGGCCAGCGCCTTGTCAATTACCTCTAGCGGCGTCACGCACACCGGGCAGCCGGGTCCATGGATCAACTCAATCTCCGGCGGCAGCAGTTGGTCAATGCCGTTGCGGATGATCGAGTGCGTCTGCCCGCCGCACACCTCCATGATTGCCCACGGCCGTGTGGTCAGGCGCCGGATTTCGGCGGCCAGGCGTTGTGCAATCTCGCCGTTGCGGAACTCGGCCAGGTACTTCATCCTTTATCTTGCGCCTTTCATCTCGCATCCTTCACCGGCGCTGCCCTACCCCATGGATCGGTTGGGCACGCCGGAGGCGCAAGCGAATCGGCGTGTCGCTCTGGGCTCAACTCCTCCTCCAGCATGCCCAGCTCCTGGAAGAGGCGCAAGCTCTCTTGCGCCGACGCCTCATCAATGCGTGTGATGGCGAAGCCGACGTGCACGATGGTGTAATCGCCCACGGCAATCTCCGGCACGTAATCGAGGCACACCTCTTTGACGACGCCGCCAAAGTTCACCTTGCCCATGCGAACGCCGTTTGCCTCATAGATCTCTTGCACGCGCCCCGGAATACCCAAGCACATCTTGTCTTCCTTTTTAACACGGAGAAGCGGAGGAGAGAAGATCGAAGCAACTGTCTCTCTGCACTCTCTCCACTTCTCCGCGTTTCAACCACTGCTTCTCTATGTTCAATTCCCGAACTTCGCCCGGCGCTGTTCGAGCAGGAAGGCGATCAGCTCCGGCAAGCCGGCGCCGGTCTTGGCCGAGGTCTCGAAGATGCGCATGCCTGGCCGCACGCTATGGATGTTAGCGCGCATCGCGTCCAGGTCACACTCGCACGCCGCCGCCAGGTCGGTCTTGGTGATCACCGCGACGTCGGCGGAGTTGAACATCACCGGATACTTGAGCGGCTTGTCCTCGCCCTCGGTCACCGAGAGCAGCACCAGCCGGACGTCCTCGCCTAGGTCATACCACGTCGGGCAGACCAAGTTGCCGACGTTCTCGATGAAGAGGAAGTCGAGCGCGTCCAGGTCCCAGCCTTCCAGTTTGCCGGCCAGCATGTCCGCTTCCAAGTGGCACATGCCGTCGGTGGTGATCTGGCGGACGAGCGCGCCGCTGCGCGCCAGCCGGCGCGCGTCGTTGTCGGTTTGCAGGTCGCCCACCACAGCCGCCACCTGCAAGCCGGCAGCGCGCATCTCGGCGAGCACGCGCTCTAGCAGCGCCGTCTTACCGGCGCCTGGGCTGGACACCAAGTTGGCGACGAACAGCCCTGCGCGCGTGAAGCGCTCGCGTAGGCCGGCGGCCAACTGATCGTTCTTGCTCAACACCCCTTGTCGGATTTCGAGATAGCGCGTCGTCATACTTTCCTCGTCAGTTAGGTCAATCAGGTCAATCAGGTCAATCAGGTCAATTAGGTCAGTCAGGTCGGTCAAGTCGGTCAGGTTGCCGGCTGGGGGTTCGCTTCTTCGTCAGCAACTTCGATCTCGATGCCGGCGATCTCCAGCTCCCGCCCGGCCACGATCTGCACACAGAGCCGGCCGCACACGGGACAGCGAAAGTCTTGGATGCCCGGCAGCGCCACATCACATCGGCACTGGTCGCAATGCACGATCACCGGCACATCCTCAATCACCAATTGCGACCCCGCCAGCAGCGTGCCCGCCGTAGCGATGTCATAGCTGAACAGCAACGCGTCCTTAGCCACGCCGGACAGCGCGCCCAGGCGCAAGAACACCTGCGTGACGCGCTGCGCGCCAGCCCGGCGCGCGGCTTGCTCGGCCGACTCGACCAGGCTGGCGGCGATGGATAGCTCGTGCATCAAAGCTATTGTAAAAGACACGCACCCGGCCGGAACGGCCAAGCAGTGGTCAGGGGAAACGCACCACAAAATTTGAGCTCCCTGCTCATGGCGTCAAGGCAGCGTCGCCATGAATGGCTGCGCTGAGATATACGGGCGGTGCGCGGTTGAACGATCTGAAGCGCAGGTGAATCAGTGCATACGTCATGCTGCCCGTTCTTTCAGCCCAGGCGTTCACGCCAGGGCTTGACTGACCGAAAGGACAGCGCATCTTACAATGCTGAGTGATGTCCGAGAATGCGCGCATCCGCCAACGGCTGATCGTGCGCGGCATCGTGCAGGGCGTGGGCTTCCGGCCGTTCGTGTACGGCCTGGCCACACGGCATGGGCTGGGCGGCTTCGTCGGCAACGACAGCAACGGTGTGTTCATCGAGGTCGAGGGCGAACCGGCGGCATTGGAGGCCTTCGCGCGTGACCTGCAGGCCGAACCGCCGCCGTTGGCATTGATCGAGTCGGTGACCAGCATGCCGCTGCCGGCGACCGGCGAGACCACGTTCGTCATCGTCGCCAGCGAAGGCCAAGCCGGCGCCAGCACCGCCATCTCGCCCGACGTGTGCATCTGCGACGACTGCCTGCGCGAGCTGTTCGACCCGGCCGACCGGCGCTATCGCTATCCGTTCATCAACTGCACCAACTGCGGACCGCGCTTTACGATCATTCGGGACATCCCCTACGACCGGCCGCTCACGACGATGGCGGCCTTCCCGATGTGCGCGGCGTGCGCGCGCGAATACCATGACCCGACCGACCGGCGCTTCCACGCTCAGCCGGTGGCGTGTCCGGCATGCGGCCCGCGGGTCTGGTTCGAGGCCGGCGGCCGAGCGACGGCGTGGGACGATGACGCCATCCGCGCGGCACAGGCGGCCCTGCGCAGCGGCCGGATCGTCGCGGTGAAGGGCATCGGCGGGTTTCACCTGGCCTGCGACGCGACGAACGACGATGCGCTGCGCACCCTGCGCAGACGCAAAGGCCGGGTAGACAAGCCGTTCGCGGTGATGGTGCGCGACCTGGCCGCCGCGCGCGCCTTGGCCGAGGTGGACGACGCCGAGGCAGCGCTGCTGACGAGCAAGGCGCGGCCGATCGTGCTGCTGCGCCGCCGGCCGGACGCGCGGCTGAGCGCGCTGGTCGCGCCGGGCAACGCCTACGTCGGCCTGATGCTGCCGTACTCGCCGCTGCACTACCTGTTGCTGGACGGCCTGGACATGCCGTTGGTGATGACGAGCGGCAACCTGAGCGACGAGCCGATCTGCAAGGACAACGACGAAGCCCTGCGCCGGTTGGCGTCGCTGGCCGATGGCTTTTTGCTGCACAACCGCGATATTCACGTGTGGTGCGACGATAGCGTGATGCGCGCGTTCGAGGGACGCGAGCTACCCATCCGGCGTTCGCGCGGCTATACGCCCTTCCCCGTCCGGCTGGCGCAGCCGGCGCCGATGCTCATTGCGACCGGCGGCGAGCTAAAGGCGACGTTCTGCGTCACCCGCGAGCGGTTCGCCTACCTAAGCCAGCACATCGGCGACATGGAGAACCTGGAGACGCTGCAGGCATTCGAGCGTGCGCTGACGCACTTCGTCAAGCTCTTCCGCATCGTGCCGGAGCGGATCGTCTGTGACCTGCACCCCGGCTACCTCTCTACCCAGTGGGCGGAGCGCTTCGCCGCGGCACAGGGCTTGCCGCTGGTGAAGGTGCAGCACCACCACGCGCACATCGCGGCCTGCCTGGCCGAACACGGCTTCGACCCAGACGCGCGCGCCATCGGCATCAGCTTCGACGGCACGGGCTACGGCAGCGACGGAGCGATCTGGGGCGGCGAGGTGTTGATCGCGAATTGCCGGACGTTCACGCGCATCGCGCACTTGAAGTATGTGCCGCTGCCCGGCGGCGACGCGAGCATCAAGCGGCCGTATCGTGCAGCATTGGCGCACCTGTGGGCGGCAGGCATCGCGTGGGACGAGGACTTACCGTGCGTCGCGGCGTGCCCGCCGGAAGAGCGGCGTGTGCTGTGTCAGCAACTGGAGCGCAATTTCCACTGCCCGCCGACCAGCAGTATGGGCCGGCTGTTCGACGCGATCGCGGCGCTGGCCGGCGTGCGGCAAACGGCCACCTACGAGGCGCAGGCGGCCATCGAGCTGGAGGCGCTTTGCGACGATGCGGAGCAAGGGCACTATGAATGGGTGAGCGCGCCTTCGGCCGGCGGCGACGCGCTGGTGCTCGACCCGGCGCCCATCTTTCACGGCATCATGCGCGATCTGCACGCCAGCGTCTCGCGGCAAGCCATTGCGGCGAAGGCGCACAACACCATCGCCGAGCTGATCGTGCAGGTGAGCGATCACGCGCGCCGGCAAAGCGGGCTGAACGTCGTCGCGCTGAGCGGCGGGGTCTTCCAGAACGTGCAACTGTTGCAGCGGGCGCTGCCCCGGCTGCGCGCAGCAGGGTTTGAGGTGCTTACGCACCGCGCCGTGCCGCCCAACGACGGTGGGCTGGCGCTAGGCCAGGCGGCGGTGGGGGGCTTCAGGGCGTAGGAGAGCACTAACGGGTTGATATCTTTGTTCTCTTTTCTTCTCGGCTCAAAGTTCGGAAGCCCTGCACTCATCCAACGGCCTGCGTTTCGGTCGCCTGCATAGTGAAGCAGAGCGGCATCGCCTGCGCGCCGTTGATGGACGCAGCTACTCATGCGGTCGTACCAGTGTTCCAATGATGGAAACGCTTTGACTCGTGCCATCGCTGTACTGCACAGTAACTGTGTATATTGTGCCGTCAGGCGCTACTCGAAACGGCTTGAAGTACAAATCGGCCTGACGAGGAGAAGTGGAAATCACATAGAGCAGCCAATTTGATACTGGATTACATGGTGTCGCCCAGATACCGCCTCCTGCCGTGTCTTCTACTTTGTAACTTATTGCTTGTACGTTAGTTTTTAATCCTTCAAGACGGATGTGTATGTTGTCAGGAACAGTACCCGTGGTGCATCCTCGACCAGCATAGCTCTGGCCATCTTGCCCCAAGAAAGTTCCACGAAGAGCCGAATACTTGTAACCATGATAGACAGCAGCTTCCTTTAATAAGCCAATCAGCTCTGTGGTGAGAGCGTTGACATCTGCTCGAGGAGTCCCGCCATAACCAGGGTAATAAAGCACATACACCGTACGTGTTATCACTGCTGGTTGAGAGGCAAGAGATGTAGGAGAAATCAAAGCTACACGTTTCGAAACTGTCTGGAGAGGTTCAGTTGCGAGACCCGACTTTGGCTCAATCACGAATGATGGTAGATACGGTGCCATTGTCCATGTGTTACCACGGCTCTGAAATAGAACTAGTGGAATGTAGACGTGAAATTGGTAGGACGGCCTGCCGAATAAGTATGACCACCAGTTCTGATGAGGGTTGCCATTTCGGTCTTTGTTGATATTGTTTAGTCCGGGAGTGTTTTGCATCCACCAAATCTGAAATCCCCAGTGTGTGCATCCCCAAGCCTGACAATTGAGACGAGTTGGAAGAGCAGAGCCATCTTGGCTCCAAGATGGACAAATAGTCTCAACAGTGGTTGTGTCATTGTAAATGTAATCTTGATTGCTCAAAATATTAGGAGGGTGGTGAACATCACCACATCCGCCTATCTGGTCATTGCCTGAAAACGGACGAGCTACAAAACCGTAACGATCACTAAGCAGACTGCCACATTGGCTATATGGCCATGTCGTGCTACCCGCCCAGGGCCAAGTCGCGGTTGAAAAGTCACAGGGGAAGTATTTACCAAAGAAGCCTTCAAGGCGATGGCCGAAACTATGTAGTGCAACATCTACTTCTCGAAGATAATTAAACGTCATAGTTGTAACTACTTTACCGCAGTTCGGTGCATCTCCATACCAATCTGGACCAGAAGTGGTCCATTCCCACATATGTCCTTTGGTTACACCATCTCCATTACCTGCCCATATCCATACTTCATCTACTTGTCCGCTAGCAATAAGAGAGCACAGATTATGCTCAGCATATATCTCAGTGTAATCAGCTAGTCCGTTGGTCAATACTGGAGGCATAGTAGTATCCGTAATGACTGACCCGCCATAAACTCGGTATTCTAAGTATGGTCGTGGCGGCGTAGCGTCATCTACAGTTGATTTGGCATGTATTGTTTGCGTTCGATTGTAAGGCTTCCCCCCAAGTGACTCTATGCCCAGTATTACAAGAGCAATAATCAGAACTTGTGTTAGCGAACGAGATATCATTAGTGACCCCCTGATCCAGGTCAATGGTTAGTCGCCAACGGCTAGCGCTTCACCTGCGCCGCAGAGTGCGGCGGAGCAAGTCAGTATACAAAATCCTTCCATTGTGTTGTCGCGCGCAAGTGAGGCGCATAATTCACGAAAGATTGTAAGGAGCTGCGCGCCGATTGCAAGAAGGTACACGCCATCATGGTGGGCATACAATTCGTCGTTCCATGCATCTCCCACCGCGGCCGCACTTTAGCCTGCTCTCGCGCTATCTCCGCCCGCAACGTGTGCGCATGATTCTGCTCGCCGCGCTGCTCTTCGGCAGCATCGGGTTACAACTGCTGGCGCCGCAGGTGCTCCGCCATTTCATTGACGCGGCACAGTCCACGGCGCTGCTCGACACGCTGGCCGGCGCGGCGCTGTGGTTCATCGCGCTGGGCATCGCCGGCAACCTGACCACCGGCCTGGCCGCCTACGTCGGCGAGGACGTGGCCTGGACGGCGACTAACCGGCTGCGCGCCGACCTGGCAGCGCACTGCCTGCGGCTGGACATGACCTTCCACAAAGACCACACTGCCGGCGAAATGATCGAGCGCATTGACGGCGACGTCACCGCATTGTCGAACTTCTTCTCGCAGTTCGTCGTGCGCGTGCTGGGGACATTCGCGCTGCTGATCGGCGTGCTCGTGTTGATGTTCGTCGAAGACTGGCGCATTGGGCTGGCGATGACGGCCTACGCCGGGCTGGCGCTGCTCGTGCTGCGCTGGGCGAAGGATCGTGCCGTGCCGTATTTCAAGGCGGCGCGCCAGGCGGCTGCCGATTTGTCATCGTTCTGGGAAGAGCGGCTATCCGGCCTGGAGGACATACGATCGAGCGGCGCGACCGACTATGTGATGCGGCTGATGTATGCGCTGATGCGCGCGCTCTTCCAGAAGAACCTGCGCGCGGCGCTGATGGGGCGCATCCTGTTCGCCAGCGCCATCGTGCTGTTCTCGCTCGGCAACGCCATCGCCATCGGCGTCGGCGGCTGGTTGCTCGGCTTGGGCGCGTTGACCCTCGGTGGGGTGTATCTGATCTTCGACTACACCGGCCTGCTGTCGTCGAACCTGCGCATCATCACCGAGCAGCTCGACGACCTGCAACGCGCCTCGGCCGGCATCGAGCGGGTGACCGAATTGATGCAGCGCCGCAGCCGGATCGAAGACGCCCCGGACGCGATCGCCCTCGCGCCTGCGAACACACCGCCGGCACTGGAGTTCCGCGCGGTGTCCTTCGCCTACGACGCGGCCGGCGGGGACGACGCATTCGCGCTGAAGGATGTCTCGTTCACGCTGCCCGCCGGGCGTGTGTTAGGCTTGCTCGGACGCACCGGCAGCGGCAAGACCACTCTCTCCCGGCTGCTGTTTCGCTTCTACGACCCCACCGAAGGCGTCATCCTGCTGGACGGCATGGACATCCGCCGCATGAAGCTGGCCGATCTGCGGCGGCGCATTGCCATCGTCACGCAGGACGTGCAACTGTTTCAGGCCAGCGTGCGCGATAACCTCACCTTCTTCGACCGGCGCATCCCGGACACGCGTATCGTAGAGACGCTAAACGACCTCGGCCTGGGCGACTGGCTGGCGTCGTTGCCGGACGGCCTCGACACCGAACTGCAATCGGGCAGCGGCAGCCTATCGGCAGGCGAAGCACAGCTGCTGGCCTTCGCCCGCGCATTCCTACAATCGCCTGGGCTGGTGATCCTCGACGAAGCCTCATCACGGCTGGATCCGGCGACCGAGCGCCGGGTCGAACGCGCCGTGGACGAGTTGCTGCGCGGCCGCACGGCCATCATCATCGCCCACCGGCTGGCCACGGTGCAGCGCGCCGACGACATCTTGATTTTGGAGAACGGGCGGCTGCGCGAGTTCGGCCCGCGCCGCGCGCTCATGGCCCGGCCGGACTCGCGCTTTTCGCAGTTGCTGCGCATCGGCCTGCAGGCCGGGGGCGTCTTAAGCGAGGTAACGGCATGAACACACCGCAAGCGACGCACTCGGGCCACGAGCATGCAACGGTGAGCGCGGGCGCGCGCAGCGGCACATCCGGCGCGACGATGCCCACCTGGAAGGCGCTTTGGCACTTGTTCACCTTTCAGCCTTGGCTATTCGGGCTGAACGTGCTGGCGCAAATCCCGCGCCAGGCCATGTTCCTCGTGCCCGGCTTGATCATCCGCGCGTGCTTCGACGAGTTGACTCGGCGCGGGCAACTGACCTGGGGCTTGATGGGGCTGCTCGCGCTGCTCGTGGCTTCAGCCTTCGCGCGAGTAGGCGTGATCTACCTGGGCGCGCTGACGATGGTGATCTACAACAACTACGCTTCGGCATTGCTGCGCAAGAACCTCTTCGCCCGCATCTTGCAGTTGCCGGCGGCGCGCGCCCTCCCCTACTCGCCCGGCGAGGCCATCACCCGGCTGGGCGGCGACGTGACCGAGATCGCGACGTTCATTGACAACCTGCTGCAAGCGGTGGGGATGGCCGCCTTCGCCGCCCTGGCGCTCGCCATCATGGCCGGCATCAACCCGATCATCACTGCCGTCGTCGCCGCGCCGTTGGTCGCGGTGGCCGTCATCGCCGGTCTGGGCACGGCACGCATCCAGAAGTACCGGCGCGAGAGCCGGCGGGCGACCGGCCGGCTATACGGCTTCATCGCCGAGACGTTCGGCGCCGTGCAGGCCGTGCAGGTGGCCGGCGCAGAGGCACCCGTCGTCCGCGAATTCGAACGACTCGGCGAAATACGCCGCCGCGCTGTGCTCAAGGAGCGCCTGTTCAACGAGCTGATCCTCAACGCGATGAGCGACATGGTGACCACGGTCGGCACGGGGCTGATCTTGCTGATGGTGGCGACCTCGTTTCGCGCCGGTGCGTTCACGGTGGGCGACTTCGCGTTGTTCGTCGCCTACCTGACCCGCATGACCGACTTCACGTTCGCCTTCGGCCGGCTGCTGGCGAACTACAAGCAGACCGGCGTGTCGTTCGAGCGGCTGTTCCGGCTGATGCAGGGCGCGCCGCCGGAGCAGTTGACGGCGCACGGCCCGGTCTATCTGCGCGGGACATTGCCCGAAGTGCAACCGCCGACACGCGGCCCGGCCGACACATTCCGGCGGCTGGACGTGCGCGGCCTGACCTACCACTACCCGGCGCTCTCGCCCGATGATGCGACTGCACCGCGCGGCATCACCGACATCAGTTTCTCGCTGACGCGCGGCTCATTCACCGTGATCACCGGGCGCATCGGCGCGGGCAAGACCACGCTGCTGCGCGTGCTGCTTGGTCTGCTGCCCCGCGACGCCGGCCAGATCTACTGGAACGGCGAGGCAGTGACGGATCCGGCGAACTTCTTCGTCCCGCCACGGGTGGCCTACACAAGCCAAACGCCGCGCCTGTTCAGCGACACCCTACGTGACAACATCCTACTTGGCATCGGCGACGACGGCCTACAAGAGGCGATCTATCGCGCTGTAATGGAGCGCGACCTGGAGGGGTTAGAGCGCCGGCTCGACACCGTGGTCGGCCCGCGCGGGGTCAAGCTCTCCGGCGGGCAAATTCAGCGCGCCGCCGCTGCGCGCATGTTCGTGCGCAACGCCGAGCTGCTCGTGTTCGACGACCTCTCCTCCGCGCTGGATGTCGAGACGGAAGCGCTGCTATGGGATCGGCTACAAATTGAAAATGCAAAATTGAAAATTGAAAAGGAGAACGCAGACAGTCGCGCTTCTCGATTTTCAATTTTCAATTCTCAATTCTCAATTTTGGCGGTGAGCCACCGTCGCGCCACGCTGCGCCGCGCCGATCACATCATCGTCATGAAGGATGGGCGGATCGAAGCGCAAGGCAAATTGGACGAACTGCTGCGCAGCTCGGCGGAGATGCAGCGCCTCTGGGCTGCCGAGCCGGAGCGCGAAGACCGGCCAACCGGCTAGGCATAGCTTGACCGGGCGCATAGTGCCTCGCGCTTCATCCTTCGTTAGTCTCATCCAAGACGGCAATTCGCCCATCCGATACATTGAGGCGAATGCGCTGCGAGGTTAGGGATGGATCTGACGACGACTTACCTGGGATTGAAGCTGGCGCACCCGGTCGTGCCGTCGGCCTCGCCGCTCTCGCGCAACCTGGACAGCATCCGCCGGTTGGAAGATGCCGGCGCGCCGGCGATCGTCATGTACTCGCTCTTCGAGGAGCAGATCGAGAACGAGAGCCAGGTGATGCACCACTTCCTGGAATACGGCGGGGAGAGCTTCGCCGAGGTGTCGCGCTACTTCCCCGACTGGCGCTACTACAACATCGGCCCGGAGGAGTATCTCAAGCTCGTCCAGTCGGCCAAGGCCGCGACGGACATCCCGATCATCGGAAGCCTGAACGGCATGTCCACCGGCGGCTGGATCGAATACGCGCGCAAGATCGAACAGGCCGGCGCGGACGCGCTCGAGCTGAACATCTATTACATCCCCACCGATCCACACGTCACCGGCTGGCACATCGAGGAGCGCTACTTAGACATCTTGCACGCCGTGCGCCAAACGGTAAAAATCCCGATCGCGCTGAAGCTCAGCCCGTTCTTCAGCGCGATGGCCAATATGGCGCTGCACTTCGCTAACGCCGGTGCTAACGCGCTGGTGTTGTTCAACCGCTTCTACCAGCCCGACTTCGACCTCGACCGGCTGGAGGTGACGCCGCACTTGGTGCTAAGCGACAGCGACGAGCTACGCCTGCCGCTGCGCTGGGTGGCCATCCTCTACGACCGCGTGCCGATCGAACTGGCGATCAGCACCGGCGTCCACACGCACATTGACGTGCTGAAAGGGCTGATGGCCGGCGCGCGCGTGACGATGATGACCTCAGAGCTGCTGCAGCACGGCGTCAAGCGCATCGGCGAGATCGTGCGCGACCTGCGCAATTGGATGGAGGAACACGAATACGAGTCCGTCGCGCAGATGCAAGGCAGCATGAGCCAGCGGGCGGTCGCCAACCCGGCGGCGTTCGAGCGCGCCAACTACATGAAGGTGCTCGACGCCTGGCGGCCGGATCCCGCCGCCGTGCTGCCAAAATCGAAGCTGCCACCCTCACTGCCGCTGCGCTTCAGGGGCGAACGCCCGAACGAATGATTCGACCACACGGAGACCATGACAAGCACACCAACTGCATCCGGACGACCTGCCGGCAACGGCGCCGCGACGGCGACGCCGAGCGACCGGCTGGCCAGCGACAAGCGCTACAAGATCATCGAAGCGACGATGCGCCGCCACGGCTACCAGGGCCATGGGCTGATCGAGGCGTTGCACAGCGCCCAGGAGGCCTTCGGCTATCTGGATGATTTCACGCTCAGGCACATCGCCCGCACGCTGCACTTGCCGCCGAGCAAAGTCTTCGGCGTGGCGACGTTCTACAACCTGTTCACGCTCAAACCGCAGGGCGCGCACACCTGCGTGGTGTGCTTGGGGACGGCGTGTTACATCAAGGGCGCGCGCGAGGTGCTGGCGGCGATCGAAGCCGAATACGACGTGAAGGCCGGTGGCACGACGCGCGATAACCAGCTCTCGCTGCTCACCGCGCGCTGCTTCGGCTCGTGCGCGCTGGCGCCGGTGCTCACCTTCGACGGCGAGACGATCGGCAAGGTTGCGCCTTCGGCAATAGCGCAACAGATCGCCCAACGCTTGGCAGCGGCTCGACAAACTCAATAAACACTTTGGGATGAACCTGGAAGGATCGGCACCATGAACCTGGAAGAACTCAACGCACTGGCGACGAGTGAGCGCCTGGCACAGGCGAAGAAACGCCATCACATCCACGTATGCGTCGGCACGGCTTGCCAAGCGCTCAACAGCGAACAGATCGCCAAGGCGCTGCAAGCCGAGCTGAAGCAACGCGGCCAGCGCAACGATGCGGAGGTGAAGTGCGTCGGCTGTCCCGGCCTGTGCTCGCTCGGCCCACTGGTCGAGGTGGAATCGCGGGTCAACGGCCAGGCTACGACCGGCGTGCCGGAGGAAGATCGGCGCAGGTCGGTCCTGTACCAGTTCGTCAAGCCAGAGGACGCCGCCGAGATCATCGCTCACTTGGACGGTGAGCCGGTGAAGCGGTTGGAGACGCCGCTGGACCAACCTTTCTTCACGCGGCAGACCAAGATCGTGCTGGAGAACTGCGGCAAGATAGACCCGGAGCGCATCGAGGACTACATCGCCGCCGGCGGCTACCAGGCGTTGATGAAGGTGCTGACCGAGATGACGCCGCAGGAAGTGATTGACGAGATCACCCGCAGCGGGCTGCGTGGGCGCGGCGGGGCCGGCTTCCCCACCGGCCTGAAGTGGGGCACCGTCGCCAAGGCCGATCCGAACGCCTATCCGACCAACGTGCCGGAGGGCATCCAGTCGCGCAAGTTCGTGATCTGCAACGGCGACGAAGGCGATCCCGGCGCATTCATGGATCGCAGCGTGATGGAGGGCGATCCGCACCGCATCCTGGAGGGCATGGCCATCGCGGCCTATGCCGTCGGCGCGAATCACGGCTTCATCTACGTGCGCGCGGAGTATCCGCTGGCCGTGAAGCGGCTGCGCACGGCCATCCGCCAGGCGCAGCGCGCCGGGCTGCTGGGCAGCGGCATCGGCGGCACGGCGTTCAGCTTCAACGTGGACATCCGCCTGGGCGCCGGCGCGTTCGTGTGCGGCGAGGAGACGGCGCTGATGGCCTCGATCGAAGGCGGGCGCGGCACGCCGCGTCCCCGGCCACCCTTCCCGGCCGAGTGTGGCCTGTGGGGTTGCCCGACATTGATCAACAACGTCGAGACGCTGGCCAACGTCCCGCCCATCATCATGAAGGGTGCGGCGTGGTTCGCCGGCATCGGCACGGAGAAGAGCAAGGGCACCAAGGTCTTCGCGCTCACCGGCCAGGTGGCGCACACCGGCCTGATCGAAGTGCCGATGGGCATCTCGCTGCGCGAGATTGTGTTCGACATCGGCGGCGGCATCCCCGGCGGCCGGCAGTTCAAAGCGGTGCAAACCGGCGGCCCGTCCGGCGGCTGCATTCCGGCGCAGTTCCTGGATATGCCGGTGGATTACGAGTCGCTGGCGAAGGTCGGCTCGATCATGGGCAGCGGCGGCATGATCGTGATGGACGACTCGACCGACATGGTGGAGGTGGCGCGCTTCTTCATGGAATTCTGCATGGACGAATCGTGCGGCAAGTGCATCCCGTGCCGTGCCGGCACCGTCCAGATGCACCGCATCCTGACCAAGATCCAGGAAGGCAAGGCCACCCAGCGCGACATCCAGATCTTAGAGGAGCTGTGCGACATGGTGAAGCACACCAGTCTGTGCGGCCTGGGGCAAAGCGCGCCCAACCCGGTCATCAGCACGCTCCGCTACTTCCGAGAGGAATACGAGAAGAAGGTGAACGGAGGTCAGAGGCCAGAAGCCGGAAGTCAGAAGTCAGTGGTCAGTGGTCAGAAGTCAGAGTTGGAAGTGGGGAGTCGGGAGTCGGAAAGCTCAAAGCCCACGGCCCACAGCTCATAGCTTATAGCTCACAGCTCAAAAATGCCAAGAACACTTACGATCAACGGTCAAGAAATCAGCGCCCGGAGCGACCAGACCATCTTGGAGGCGGCGCAGGATGCGAACATCCGCATCCCGACGCTGTGCCATCTGGACGGGCTGACGGATGTGGGCGCGTGCCGGATGTGCCTGGTGGAGGTGACCGGCTCGAACAAGCTGCTGCCGGCCTGCACCACGCGCGTGCAGGAGGGCATGGAGGTGCGCACCGACACCGAGCGGCTGCGCGCTTATCGCCGGCAGATCATTGAGCTGCTGTTCGCCGAGCGCAACCACGTCTGCGCCGTGTGCGTGGCCAACGGCCACTGCGAGTTGCAGAACGCCGCAATTGCAGTTGGCATGGATCACGTGCGCTACGACTACATCTTCCCCAGGCTGAGCGTGGATCTATCGCACGAGCGCTTCGGCATGGATCACAACCGCTGCATCCTGTGCACACGCTGCGTGCGCGCATGCGACCAACTGGAGGGCGCGCACACGATTGACGTGATGGGCCGCGGCGCCAAGTCGCTGATCATCCGCGACATGAACGTGCCGTGGGGCGAATCCACCACATGCACGAGCTGCGGCAAATGCGTGATGGCCTGCCCGACCGGCGCGCTGTTCAAGCAGGGCTCGACCGTCGCCGAGATGGTGCACGACGCCGAGAAGCTGGCCTTCCTGAAAGCCGCGCGGGAGCGGAAGGTATGGAATGTGTGACTCAATTACGAATTACCAGTTACCGGCAATCCGTGGTTGGTGATCGGTAATTAGTAATTAGTAATTCGTAACCAGTGACTAGCGACTAGCAACCAGCGACAAGAAGATGGGCAAACTCAGATTCGCATCCGTATGGCTGGGCGGCTGCTCCGGCTGCCATATGTCGTTTCTCGACCTGGACGAGTGGCTGTTCGACCTGGCCGAGGCAGTAGAGGTGGTGTATAGCCCGGTGGCCGACTTCAAGACCTTTCCGGAGAACGTGGACGTGACGCTGGTCGAAGGTGCGATCGCCAACCGGGATCACCTGGAGCTGATCCACACCATCCGCAAGAACAGCCGGCTGGTCGTGTCGTTCGGTGATTGCGCCGTCACCGGCAACGTGACGGCCATGCGTAACCCGCTCGGCGGAGCCGACGTCGTGCTCGACCGCGCCTACAGGGACGCGCAACTGCTGCGCCCGCAAGTCCCGCACGACGACGGCATCGTGCCGCCGCTGATAGATCACGTTGTCCCGGTGCATGCCGTCATCCCGGTGGACTTGTATATCCCCGGCTGCCCGCCGCCGGCCAAGCGCATCCGCGCCGTGCTACAGGCTGTGATCGAGGGCAAATCGCCGGAGATGATCGGACGCGAGATGTTGAAATTCGGATGAACGATTCGTCAGGAGTTCGGAAGTGGGGAGTCGGGCATCTGACTTCTGACTTCTGACCTCTGCTATCTGAGCTATGACCCAACGCATCGTGATTGACCCGGTCACTCGCATCGAGGGCCACGCCAAGATTTCGATCTACCTCGACGACGCAGGCGAGGTGAGCGACGCGCGCGTCCACGTGGTGGAGTTTCGCGGCTTCGAGAAGTTCTGCGAAGGCCGGCCGCTGGGCGAGATGGCCGGCATCACGGCGCGCGTGTGCGGCATCTGCCCGGTTAGCCACTTGCTGGCCAGCGCCAAGACCGGCGACGACATCTTCGCCGTGACCATTCCGCCGGCTGCGGAGAAGCTGCGCCGGCTGATGAACCTGGGCCAGATCGTGCAGTCGCACGCGCTGAGTTTCTTCCACCTCAGCTCGCCCGACCTGCTGCTCGGCTACGACAGCGACCCGGCCCAGCGCAACGTGTTCGGCCTGATCGCGCGCTATCCCGACCTGGCGCGCGGCGGCATCCGGCTGCGCCAGTTCGGCCAGGAAGTGATCGAGCTGCTGGGCGGGCGCAAGATCCACCCAGCCTGGGCCGTGCCAGGTGGCGTGCGCGAACCGCTGGCGCGGGAGAACCGCGACTATTTGCGCGGCCGGCTGCCGGAAGCTTTCGACACCGTGAAAGCAGCGCTCAACTTCTTCAAACGTTACGCCGATGAACACGCGGAAGAAGTGGCGCACTTCGGCAACTTCCCCACCCTGTTCATGGGCCTAGTGAGCAAAGACGGCGGCCGGTGGGAGCACTATGACGGGTGGCTGCGCATCACCGACACCGAGGGCAACGTGCTGGTAGATGGATTCGACCCGCGCAATTACGCCGAAATCCTAGGCGAAGCGGTCGAGTCGTGGTCTTACCTCAAATCGCCATACTACAAGCCGCTTGGCTATCCCGACGGCGCGTATCGCGTCGGGCCGCTGGCAAGGCTGAACATCTGCTCCGGCATGGGCACGCCGCAGGCCGACGCCGAACTGGCCGAATTCCGGCAGCGCGGCAACGCGCATGGCGTGGTCACGTCATCGTTCATGTATCACTATGCGCGCCTGGTCGAAATTCTGGCTGCGCTAGAGCGCATCGCGCTGCTACTCGACGACCCAGACATCCTCTCGACGCGCGTGCGCGCCAGCGGCGGCATCAACAAGCTGCACGGCGTGGGCGTGAGCGAAGCGCCGCGCGGCACACTCTTCCACGACTATGAGGTGGACGAACACGGCATGGTGCGGCGGATGAACATGATCATCGCCACCGGCCAGAACAACATTGCCATGAACCGCACGGTCAGGCAGATCGCGCAGCACTGGATTCACGGCGCGACGGCCGGCATTCCCGAGGGACTACTGAACCGGGTTGAGGCCGGCATTCGCGCGTTCGACCCGTGCCTGAGCTGCTCCACCCATGCCATCGGCCAGATGCCGATGACCGTGACGCTCATCGGCAGCGACGGCACGGTGCTTGCCGAGGTCAAGCGTGAGTAAAGGGGTCGCCACCGACTTTCTGATCATCGGCTACGGCAACACACTGCGCAGCGACGACGGCGCCGGCCCGCGCGTGGCCAACGCCGTGGCGTCTTGGCATTTGCCCAACGTGCGCGCCATCGCTGCGCACCAGTTGACGCCGGAGATGGCCGATGCATTGGTGGCTGCCGAAGTGGTGATCTTTGTGGATGCACGACAGGCCGACCCACACGGTGAATCGCCGGCCGGCGTGACGTTCACCTCCATCAGCGCGGCGGAGGACGCCACGCCGGCCAGCGCTCACATCAGCGACCCGCGCCGGCTGTTGGCGCTCACCAAGCAGGTCTATGGGCGCTGCCCGCAAGCCTGGCTGATCTCGGTGCCGGGCGTGAACTTCGACTTCGGCGAATCACTCTCCGAACAGGCGCGCAAGGGCGTCGAGGTTGCGCTGCGCCGCATCCGGCTGCTCTTCACCAGCCAGTGAATCGCTTAGTGCTACTTTGTCGGCTCGTTGCGCAGATTAAACCAGGAAGCAGCGCGGCCATGAATGGTGCGCGCTGAAGGCGGGGGCGATGGGCAACCCGTGCGGTAGCCGCGGGCTTCACGCCCGCGGCCGGTGGATTACCACCGCGCAGGCTGAGCCTGTCGAAGCCTGTCGAAGCCTGCCGAAGCCTGTCGAAGCCCGCCCGTCCCCTTAGCCCGGTGGTTTAGCGACGGGCTTCCTTCCTAGCACAGAAGTTCTGTGCAACGAACAGCGCAGAGGTGGGCATCCAGAAGGCTCGCAGGCTAGATTCCCTGTCATCCCCGCGCAGGCAGGGACGTCCCCGTGCGGGCGGGGATTGCGTGGGAATGACATGCGTATATCGAATACACCCGCGACCAACGTCGCTGGAATCATCTGCCGCTCAGCATACCGGCCTACACTCGTCGTCATGACCACGATTACACCATCGGCTCGATTCACGGAACTTCCTGGGCGCAAAAGCCCGTTCATTTTTGACGCCGCGCGAGACATCCAGCGCAAAGGCTTCTTGCAATTTCTTCATGACGAATGGCGCCGGCACGGCGACTTGTTTCAAATTCAGATCGGCGCGCGCAAGATGACGCTGGCCATCCATCCCGATCACGTGCATCACATCAGCATCGCCAAGCGCGAGAGCTACGACAAGCGCGAGAGCTACGACGTGGTGCGCGAGTTGCTGCTGGGGAACGGGGTGTTGACCGCGACCGGCGAGGCCTGGCGCAGGCAACGTCGGCTGATGTCGCCCTTCTTCACGCCGCGCGGCGTGGAACAGTTCATGCCTGTCATGATCCGCGATGCACAGCAGTTCATCGCGCGCTGGCAGAGCAAAGCCGGATCAGTCGTCGAGATGCTCGACGAGATGATGTTCGTGACGGCTTCGATCATCCTGCGCAGCCTGTTCACCACCGAATCCGACGAGACACTGCTCGAACTGAAGAGCGACGTCGAGACCATGATCCAGTTCACCTCGACGCGCCAGAACAAGCCGCTGAGGTTGCCGATGTGGCTTAAGGTGGGTGAGAACGGGCGCTACGATCGCGCGCGCCGGCGCGTGTATGCCTACATCCAGGATGTCATTGCGCAGCGGCGCGCGATGCCGGTCGAGCGCTGGCCGGACGACCTGCTCAGCAAGCTGATGCGCGCACGCGATGAGGAGACCGGCGAAGCCGTGTCCGACGCGCTGCTGCGCGACGAGTCCATCACCATGTTCTTCGCCGGCCACGAGACGACCGCGCGCACGCTGACCTTCGCCTGGTATGCGTTGGCCAAACACCCCGATGTCGCCTGCCGGCTGCGCAATGAAATTGACACCGTGCTGGGCGACCGCGAGCCAACCATCGAGGACTTGAAGCGCATGCCCTACACCTTGCAGGTCATCAAGGAGACGCTGCGGTTGTATCCAGCAGCGCCGCTGTATGCGCGCGATGCGATTCAGGACGACGTGATCGGCGGCAAGCGCATTACCGCCGGCTCGACTGTGATCCTCTCCCCGTATCTCACACACCGCCATCCGGGCTTCTGGGAAGAACCGGAGCGATTCGACCCGGAGCGCTGGACGCCGGAGCGCGAAGCGGCGCAGCACCCGTACGCCTATCATCCGTTCGCGGCCGGGCAACGCATCTGCTTAGGCAACACCTTCTCGCTGTTCGAGTCGCACGTGCTGCTGGCGATGCTGGCACGGCGGTTCGCGCCCGAACTGGCCGACCCGCGACACGCGCCGCAACTCGACATGGCCGGCACGCTGATCTCGCGCAACGGCATGCCGATGCGCATCGTCCGGCGCGCGTGAGCTTACGGGGCATGGCGCAGGGCGAACACGTCGCCGCCATGCCCCACGACCAGAATGTAGCCGTCCGAGACGACGGTGTAGCGTGGGCGATGGGCGTCCCCATAGCCATCACCACTGCCATCCGGCCGACAGTTTGGCTGGGTTGGTGGATCCATCTCCATCCAATACATCCAGAAGCCCTCTCTTTCATACCAACGCCCATCGCACCAACTAGCGATTGGCCCGGGGAAGTAGCGGCTACGCGGGTTCGAGCTGCCCGGAACGTGCGTTACCGGCCTCGCGCGTCGCAGAATGATCGGCCCGAAAGAAGCGCCAAGGGGCTGCGCATATGCCTTCCCCTTGCGAGGCGAACGATCGGTGATCGTGATGGGATTGATCGTCATCCAATGGTTGATGAAATAGGTGTTGCCCGCCATGCTGCCGAAGCCCTGCTCATCGGAGATTTGTGTGTCGTGGGTGGGGGCAGGGATGAATCGCATGTCGCCGATTTGCCATCCGGGGAGCGGCGACAAAACCATCTCACCAGGATGGGAATCCCAGCGCCCGTCCCACTCCTTGTCCTGGACATCACCGTTCCTAAACTGAATGTAGGCTGCCTGCGATCCATCAGGAAAGGTCTTGACCACGGGCATCGGGCCGATCGTGCTGATGACACCCGGCGCGATGACGCTGCCGCAATCGAAAGCGAAACCAGAGTCTATTCCACCGTTGCCCACAGCAGGGATGAACGCTTCGTTACCAGAATCGAGCGACAGTGCGAACAACGATTGCAAATTCCGATTCTCGCGCAAATAGCGCTTGATCTCGGCATTCGTAGTCGGGAAACGCCCCTTAGGACCGACAGCCCACAACCACTCTGTGCTTCCCTCGCCTAGGCGCATGCGAATGAACACAACGCCGACCGACTCAGCGATAACAGGGAATCCGTATTGATATGAGTAAGGCTTGTCTGACGGCGCGACCGAACCCAGCCCACAGGGAGTGACCGAATGCGGCGTAGGCGGTTTCTTCGCCCATTTCCTCGACCCATCCAACTCGTTCACTGCGTGCACGGTGAGGTCAGCGGCCCCGAAAATCAGCAGCCTGCGCGATGGCGAATAGGACGCAGCTGTGACAGATTTGACTCCGGCATCGTATATCCATACATTCGACATTGAGGCGATTTCAACCTTGTGCAGCTCGCCGGCCTCAGTGGTGATGTAGGCGTGCGCGTCAACGAGCAACACACCAGTTCGTATAGCCGAGTCTGCTTGGTAGGTCGCCTGAACTTTACCCGTCCCGGCATCGAGCCGATACAATCGTCCCGAACGATCACCAACGAGTACGCTCTTGGTATTGGCGTCGAATGCAGCGGCCTCTTCGATGTAATGCCCACTGTCGAATCGCCAAACGGTCTTGCCGTCCGACAGATTGACGGCATATAGCCCCTGATTGCCTCCCGGAACATATACCTTGCCGTCACCGGTCACGATGTGCAGCCCGTTCGGCATCGAATACATATCCTCCGGCTTCCAATGCCAAGCGAACCGCCAGGGCAACTTCGGCTCAACGGGTGTGTAGCCTGTGCGTTGGGCGTCATGTGCCATCTGCGGCCAACCAGCAGCAGGCTTCGGTGATTGTGACGGGGCAAGCGCGAGGGAGGTCGCCGGTTGAAAGCCAAAAACACAAATACTGCAAGCGGACAAGATCCCAAGCGCAAGTCGTTTCATGACTCGTTAGTCGTCTTCAGCAGCGCGAGCTGCATCTGCAACGGTCAGGAAAGAATTCGCCCACGTGACGATTCCCGCCTACAATAGCCGTCAGCACCTGCCGGGATACCCGCTCAACTATCCCGGCCCGTGAACATGACGGCAACCGGCGTTCCTCCGCATATTCTGGTCTTCGTGCCCGGCTACATGGGCAGCACGCTGCGCGACCAGCGCACCGGGCGCACCATCTGGCTGGACTTTTCGACTTTCCCGATCAACCCGGCGCGATGGGACGATTGGCTGGACGACTGGTTCGCCCGCATGACCTACCCATCGGAACTCGAGGCCGCCGGCATCGTGGACGACGTGGTCTTCGTGCCGCCGTTCGTGAAGATGGAGCAGTATGGCCGGTTGTTCACGGCGATGGAGCGCATGGGCTATCGCACGGCCGGGGACGAGCGCGAGGTGAACTTCTACAAGTTCCCCTACGACTGGCGGCAGGACAACCGCATCTCGGCGCGCCGGCTCGGCCAAGCCATCGAGCGCTGGCGCGATCTCCATCCCGGCGCGCAAGTGTGGATCATCGCGCATAGCAACGGCGGCGTGGTCGCGCGCTGGTACATCGAGAAAGAAGGCGGCAGAGACATCGTGCAGCGCCTGTTTCTCATGGGCTCGCCCTACGATGGCACGCCCAAGGCGATGCGCATCGCCTTCAACGGCGCAGATATGCTGGCGCGCCCCGGCTTCCGGCCGTTCGACATCGCCCAGCGCACGCGCGACATGTTCCGCAGCTTCCCGTCGCTCTACCAGTTGTTGCCCGTAAAAACGCCTTTCCTGCGCGACGCCAACGATGCCGGCCTGAGCGCTTTCGACGCGCACGCTTGGCTGGACGACGCGCAACAACGCGCTTACCTCGAAGACGGTCGCCGCTTCACCGAAGAACTGGGCGACGCTGCCGGCGTAGAGACGCTGTGCTTCTTCGGACGCCGGCGCTCCACCCTGACCCACGGCATCGTCCATGCGCAGGTAAGCGATCGCTGGGAGCGGATCGAATGGATTGACACCGTCGCCGGCGACGGCACCATCCTCGAACACAGCGCAGCCCACCCGCGGGCAGCCGGCCGATTCCCCTTTGCCGTCGGCCACGGCGACATCTACGTCAACCCCGCCGTCCTGGAATTCCTGCGCTGGGAACTGTTGGACAAATACGAAGGCTTGCCGAAGGAACTGGTCGCGACCGAGGCGCTGATCATGGACTTCGCGCCGGATCGGGACGGCTATCGTGAAAACGAGACAATTTGGCTGCGCGCGAAGGTGACGACGCCCGACGACCAACCGCTGGCCGGCGCGACGGTGACGGTGCGCATGGCGTGGGAACGACCACTTCCCGGCGACCCGCCGCCCGAGGCCGTCCCCTCAGACATCGCCATTAAGCTTGTGCCGCTGGCGCGCGAGCCGGGCCTGCACGAAGGGCTGCTCTACGGCCCGTCGGTGAACGGCTACTACCGACTCATCGCGCGCGTGGAACACCCCGAAGCCGGCGCAGCCCAGGCGGAAGAACTTATCGCAGTCGAGACGCCGCGCTACTGAGCCGCCGGCGGCGCGGCCATCTCCAGCGTCGCACACAGGCCCACGTGATCCGATGGATACAAGGTTGGATCGTCGGGCGAGGGCATGTTCAGCACCACCTCGCAAGATTGCACGTTGAAGTTGCCGTCTACGAAGATGTAGTCGAGCGTGCCGCGCCACGGCTCCGGCTGGCGATAAGCGATCAAGTTGCCGACCATGCTCAGCCCTTTGCGCACCGCGTTGAACTGATACACCAGCGGCGTGGGACAGGTGTAGTCCGGCTCGTGTCCATGCGCCACTTCATACGCCGACGAGAACGACTCCTTCATCATCCGGATCGTGCGCATGTCGGGCGTGGCGTTGAAGTCGCCGCAGACGACCATCGGATAGCTCGCCGCGGCCAGTCGCAGCCAGTTCAACACCCGATGCACCTGCTGCGTGCGCTTGATGTGGTCGTAGACGTGAAACATGAAGTGGCCGTTGACGATCACGACCGGCCGATCACCGACGCGCAGGCGCACCGCCTGCGCCACACGCGACTGCGCAACCAGGCTGAGCGTGCGACACGCTTCGACCGGAAAGCGACTGAGCGTGGCGACGGCTTCATGCTCGGCCAGCGCGCCGGTCTTGGGCGAGGTGTGCACCGTGTAGCCACCGAGCTGATCCGCCAGCCACTGTGCGTTGTTATGCGGCAGGCTCACCTCCTGCAGCGCGATCACATCCGGCTGCAGCTCGGCCAGCTCGCGGACGATCAGCTCACGCCGCTCGCGCCAGCGCGATGGCTTGTTGAGCAAGTTGAACGTCACCAGCTTGAACGTCGCCATCGCTCAATCCCCCACCTCCAATCTCCAACTCTAATCCCCAATCTCCAATCACCAATCTTCAATCATCAATCATCAACCATCAACCCTCACCACCTTCGCCGCCAGGTCGCGGTTGAACGGCGGCGCATTCACAACCAGGACTCCACCAGATGCGACGACCTCCGATGCCAGCAACAGCTTGCCGGAGACCGTGTCGAACCACTGCACACGATGCCGGCCATCGCCCACTGCTTCCAGCGTTAACGTGACTTCATCCAGCCGGCGAGGCTCAAAGCGAAAGGTGTGCTCCTTAGCCTGGCCGGTCGCGATCTGAACGCCGTATTGATACGCTCCCTCGTCCATGTTGTAGGCCCGGTTGCGCAACCAGATGAGGATGCGACCCGGCGCGCGCAGCCCTAATGCGATGGCATCCTGCTCCGGCGCGACGGCGACCGGCGTCGGCGCATAGCGCGCCAAATCTTCACCGCGCAGGAAGGTCGAGATGCCTTTGTAGTGCAACCACAGGTTGGCCGGCTCCACCAGCGTGTCCCACCACCAATACATGGCCGTGCTGGCGAAGCCGTTGAAGGCCGCCGCCCACAGGCCGTTGTGGAACTGGATGCCCTCGCGCGTCAGCGCGTTCGGTCGCTCGAAGGTGAAGGTCGCAGCGAACTCGCCAATGACGACCGGCTTGACCGCGATGTCCTTCATGTGCCGAAACAGCGCGCGACCGCCCTCAACCGGCTTGAACCAGCGCGCGTCTTCGCCGATGTATTCGTGGCGCTGCACCACATCAATCTCCGGCATGTTCCAGATGTGCGGGTCACCGGGGACGGAGTAGCTGGTAGTGATGAGGTGGCGATAGGGATCGTGCGCGCGCAGCGCCGCAGTCATCTCCTCGATCCACGGCTTGAGCAGCTCGGTCTCTACCATCTCGGTGAAGTTCACCTCGTTCCACCACTCCCAGGCCATGAGGTTCGTGGCGTAACCCCAGCGCGCCGCGATGTAGCGCAGCCGTTGCTTGAACAGCGCGCGCGCCGCCGGATCGGTCGCGAAGTCGCGCGGCCGGGCGCATGGCCCGCCGTTCGCCGCGTTGTATGGATTCTCGTGCCACAGCGGATACACGTTCACGCTGAACTGGCTGTAGTCGAGCAAGGTGAGTTGGATATAGATGCCGCGCGCCTCGGCCATCTCGAACACCTGATCCAGATAATGGGCGCGATCCATGCGCGCGGTGTAGTCGCCCAATGGCGTGTCGCGCCACTCCAGGCTGAACGATTGAGGCGCCATCCAGATGCGCGCCGCGTTCGCGCCGTTGGCCTGCAACGCATCGAACCAGCGCCGGTAATCGCCGATCGGATCGTCCTTCCACCAGGCTAAGTTGAGGCCGATGGCAAAGAACGGCGTGCCGTCGTCGAAGGCCAGGTAGCGCGAGTTGCGGCGATCCACGCGCAAGAAGCCGTGCGAGCCGGGCAAAGGCGGCAAGGCCCGAAACGTTACCGGCTCGCCCTGGAAAGCGAACGGCACGTGGAGCACCGGCTGCGCGCGCCATTTACCCTCCGCCGTTGGCGTGAAGCGCGCCTTCCATCCTTGCCGTCCTTCGTGGCTGTAGAAGAAAGCCGGCACTTCGACGACGGAGCCGTCCGGCGACGTGAAGCGCACGTTGATCGCGATCTGGGCAGGGTCGAAGGGATTATCGGCCTGGACCGTGGTGGCGAGATCGAATTCGAGCTTGCGCCACTTCGGGATGTTGCGGCTGGATACGCGCTGGATGCACAGCGTCGCGCAGTCGGCGTTCGTTTCGAAGGGATCGGGGATGAATGCCGGCGCAGTCGGCCTGGGCATGGCCGGCGTAGCGAAGGGAGCAGCGGCGCAACCCGTCAGCCACAGCGCACAGGCCAGCGCCGCAAAACGATGGCTCATCCGGTTGCCATTGTAGCCAACCTATTCAAGCGCCCTTCGCCTCGGTGCATTCGCGTATCGGGGCGAAGATGTTGCTCGGTAGGGCGCGGACGCCGTTCCGCGCCGATGATGCATCTGCGACGCAGCCACCCGACACCACCGACACCTCCGACACCGTTGACACCCCCGACACTACCGACACCTTCGACACCACCCTCACCCCCTCCGCCGGTAGATAAACTCCTTGGACGGGTAACCCGGCGCAGTCGCCACGTGAGCTGCCGCGGCTGCGTCCACCATCCAGAACAGCTTGCCGCGCGCCGGCGCGATCAGTTGTGCAGGTAGCGCCTGCGGCCGGTATTCGCCCAGCAACACGCGCCGCAGCGTCTCCGACTTGCCCGCTCCGCTGACCAAGAAGAACACCACATCCGCAGCGTTGATCAGCGGCGCAGTGAACGTGATGCGCTCCGGCACGTTCGCCTGGGGCACGACTTGCGAGACGACCCATCGCTCGCGTTCTGCCAGCGCCGGCGTGTGCGGGAACAGCGAGGCCGTGTGGCCATCGTCGCCCATGCCCAGCAGGATCAGGTCGAAGGCGGGGAATTCAGAATCCGCAGCAATGATCGCCGACCGGATCTCCGCCTCGTAATGCGATGCGGCCGCTGTTGCGCCCAGTTCGGTCTGCACGCGATGGACGTTCGCCGGTGGGATGGGCACATGAGCGATCAGCGCGTCGTGCGCCAGCCTGTAGTTGCTATCGGGGTGGTCGCCCGGCACGGCGCGCTCGTCGCTCCACCACAGATGCACGCGCTGCCAGTCGAGCTGGCCGGCGTGGGGCGCAGCGGCGAGGCGTTGATACAGCGCCTTCGGCGTGCTGCCGCCGCTCAGGGCAAGGTGGAAGACGCCGCGCCGCTCGATGGCCTTGCGCCCCCAGAAAATCACCCCTTTGGCTGCCAGGTCGGCCAGCGCTTCCGGCGTCGGCTCAACCTGAAGATAGTAGGTGCCATCGTCGTTCATGACGATGACGAAGGGCGCGCCGGCCATCACACCACGTGCCACTTGCGCCCATCGGCGGCGAGGAAGTCGTCGGCCTCCTTCGGGCCCCACGATCCGGAACGATACAGCTCGATGAACGAGCCGCCGCCTGCTTCCCAGCGTTCGATCACCGGCGTGAGCAACGCCCACGACGCCTCGACTTCGTCGCTGCGGGTGAACAGGGTCGAATCGCCCAGCATCGCGTCGAGGAGCAAGCGTTCGTAGGCTTCCGGCGCTGCGGTCTTGAAGGTGCTGCCGTAGCTGAAGCTCATCACCACGGTCTGGATGTTGTCGCCGCTGCCGGGCGCCTTTGCGCCGAAGCGCAGCGAGATACCCTCTTCCGGCTGGATGTTCATGACGAGCAAGTTCGGCTCGATGGAGCGCGCGATGATCTCTTTGAACAGCAGCAACGGCGGCATTTTGAACTGGATGACGATCTCGGTCAAGCGCCTGGCCATGCGCTTGCCGCTGCGGATGTAAAAGGGGACGCCGGCCCAGCGCCAGTTGTCCACGAACAGCTTCATGGCCAGATACGTCTCGGTAGTGGAATCGGGCGCCACGCCTTCTTCCTGCGTATAGCCGGGCACCACCTGGCCATCTATCTTGCCGGGGCCGTATTGGCCGCGCACCGTGCCGTCGCCACGCGACGTATCCACGCGCAGCGCCTTGAGCACCTTCACCTTTTCGTTGCGCACGGCGTCGGCGCTGAATTCCGCCGGTGGCTCCATCGCCGTGAGCGCCAGGAGCTGCAACAAGTGGTTCTGCACGATGTCGCGAATGACGCCGGCTTTCTCGTAATACGAGCCGCGATTGCCGATGCCGATGCTTTCTGCCACCGTGATCTGCACGTTGTCCACATAGCGCCGGTCCCAGATCGGCTCGAAGATGCCGTTGGCGAAGCGAAAGACGAAGATGTTCTGCACCGTCTCCTTGCCCAGGTAGTGGTCAATGCGATAGACCTGATCCTCGCGGAAGAAGCGGTGCACGTGGTCGTTCAGCTCGCGGGCGGATTTCAAGTCGCGGCCGAACGGTTTCTCGATGATGATGCGCGACCAATGGCTATCGCTGCCGGCGGCGCCGGTGCACAACACCGTGCCGACGTTCTCGATGATGGTGGGATACACCTCCGGCGGCGTAGCCAAGTAGAACAGCCGGTTGGCTCCGCTGCCATGTGCCCGCTCGATGGCCTCCAGCCGATGGCACAGCACCTCATAATCGGCCGCCGTGTCATAGTCGCCTTGCTGGTAATGCAGGCTGCGCGCGAACTTCTCCCAGATTGCTTCGTTGATCGGCTTCGACCGCGCAAACTCCTCGCACGCGATGCGCATCTCTTCGCGGAACAATTCGTTGGTCTTCGGCTTGCGCGCGAAGCCGATCATGGCGAACTCATCGGGCAGCAACCCGTCGCACATCAGGCTGTAGAGCGCCGGGATCAGCTTGCGCTGCGTCAAGTCGCCCGATGCGCCGAAGATGATCATGATGCACGGCTCGGGTCTCTTGGAAAGACTCATAGGTGGAGAGGTCAGAAGTCAGAGATCAGAGGTCAGAAGTCAGAAGTCAGAGGTCAGGGGTCAGAATCCAGAGTCCAGAAGTCTGACGGTCTGACTTCTGAAAGTCTGACCTCTGAACATCTGACCTCTGACGATCTGACTTCTGACGATCTGATCATCAATTCGTCTTGATCGCATGGCCGCCGAAGCCTTTGCGCATCATGGCAGTGACTTTCGCGGCGAAGGATTCTTCTTGGCGAGAGGCGAATCGCTGGAACAGCGAGAGCGCGATCACCGGCGCCGGCACGTCTTCATCAATGGCGGCCTGAACCGTCCAGCGGCCCTCGCCGGAATCCTCGACATACCCTTTCACACGTTCCAGCTTGGGGTCTTCCTTGAGCGCCTCGGCCAGCAGGTCGAGCAACCAGGATCGCACCACGCTGCCTTTGCGCCACACCTCGGCCACCTGGTCCAGCTTCAGATCGAACTCGCTCTTCTCCATGATCTCAAAGCCCTCGGCGAAGGCTTGCATCATGCCGTATTCGATGCCGTTGTGCACCATCTTGACGAAGTGGCCGGCGCCGGCCGCGCCGCAATGCAAGTAATGCGTGCCGTCTGGCGCGAGCGACTTGAAAGCCGGCTCCAACTGCTTGAACACCGCTTCGTCGCCGCCGATCATCAAGCAGTAGCCGTTCTGCAAGCCCCAGATGCCGCCGCTGGTGCCTTGATCCATGAAGTTGATGCCCTTGGCCTTGCACTCGGCGTAATGCCGCTTGGAATCCCGCCAGTGGGAGTTGCCGCCATCCACGATCGTATCGCCGGGCTCCAGCAAGCCGAGCAAGCGCTGGATCATCGCGTCGGTCGTGGGGCCGGCCGGGATCATGATCCAGATCGCGCGCGGCGGCGTAAGCGCGGCCACCAGTTCTTCAACCGTATACACTCCGCGCAGGCCTTCGGCCTTCAATTCGTCCACCGGTTTTGGGCTGCGATTGCACACGATGACGTCGTGGCCGTCGCGATGCCAGCGACGAGCCATGTTAGCGCCCATCCGCCCCAACCCGAATAATCCAATTTGCATGATGTTCCTCGTCTCCCTTGATAAAGCGTCTATGTGAAATTTGTGTTACGCGATGCGTTTCACAGGTTTGACTTCACGCGTCTCCTGCGAAGACCGGCTGGCCGAAGCGCGCGACCCGCTGCGCTTCGTCGCTGTGGATCGCTTCGACACGACGCGCGCCGTCGTCTTTTTTGCCGGCTTGCTCGCAGTGCTCGACCGGCGCGCGCCGCCGCTGACCACTTTGATCACCTTGTCCAGGGCCGCTTTGAGGTCGGTGCCCAGGTGCAGCCGCAAGACGCGCCGCTGGTGCGCCTTGAGCGATTCGAAGTCGCCGAGCGCCTGCGCACGAATGAGCGTGCCAAACGAGAACGGCTCGCCGGCGATCAGCACGTCCTCCTCCGGGTCATAGGTCAGCTGCAACGCCACGACGTTGTTCGCCCCGCCCTTGTGCAACTGGCCGGTGCTGTGCAGGAAGCGCGGCCCGTAGCCGACGGTGACCGGCACGCCGGTCTTCTCGCGGATCAGGTGGCGCAGGCGGGTGAGCTGTTGCGCCACCGGGTCGGAATACGGCAGGTAGGCCTGGATGGCGATGTAGTCGCCCGGTTTGGCCTGGCGCAGGAACTTGTTGAGCTGGCCGTTGGCCGAGCGGCTGGTCAGTTCGTTGCTGAACGCGCCGCTCTGCTCGAACTCGTCGAGCAGCCGCTTGGTGTTGACCTTGCTCTCGGTGACGTTTGGCTCGTCGAACGGGTTCACGCCGATCACCACGCCGGCGATCGCCGTGGCGAACTCCCAGCGGAAGAACTCCGCACCCAGGTCATAGACGTCTTGCAGCGTCAAAGTGAGCACGGGCAAGCCGGCCTTGACCAGGCTCGCGACGAAGCGGTCATAGGTCTCGTCGCCGGCCAGCTTCATGTATACGTAGAAGCGATCCGCGCTGAGCGCAGCGACGCCCGATTTGCCGTGCGCCACGTCGCGCAGCGTCACCGGCGCGCCGTTCGCGCTCAGATCACCTTCCACGGGCACGATGCCGCGCTCCTGCTTGCCGGTGCTCTCGGCGATCAGTTGTTCGACCCAGTAGCCGAACGCCTCGATCCCCGGTGAGAGGATGAACGTGACTTTGTCGCGGCCGTTCAGGGCCAGCCCGCCCATCAGCGCGCCGAGATACAGGCCGGGGTTGGTCGCGCTGTCCGGCTTGCACCAGCTCGCCATCTGCGCCGCGCGCTCGAGCAGCTTGGCGATGTCGAGTCCTTGCAAGGCCGCCGGCACCAGGCCGAAGTAGGACAGCGCCGAGTAGCGCCCGCCGATGTCCGCCGGATTGATGAACACTTTGCCGAACCCTTCCTCGGCGGCCAGGCGCTGCAGCGATGTGCCCTCATCGGTGATGGCGATGAAGTGTTGGCCGGCCGCTTCGCCCGCCACCTCATCCACCTTCGCGCGGAAGTATTTGTAGAAGGCGTTCACTTCCAGCGTGCCGCCCGACTTGCTGGCGACGATGAACAAGGTCTTTTTGGAGTCGAGCCGGCGCTCGAGGTTGAGCACCGTCGTGGGGTCTGTAGTGTCCAGCACGTGCATCCGCAGGCCGGCCACGCCATTGGCAGGGGCGAAGGTGACGCGCATCACATCCGGCGCGAGCGAACTGCCGCCCATGCCCAGCACGACGGCGTCGGTCATGCCCATACTGCGCACCTGCTCGCGGAAGGCATGCAATTCCTCGACGCGCGGCTTCATCGTCTCGATCACCGACAGCCAGCCTAGGCGGTTGCTGATGACCTTGATGTGCTCCGGCGCCGTCGTCCACAGCGAGGCGTCACGCTGCCACACGCGCGAGGCCGCCTTCATCTTCACCAGCTCCTCGACGTAGCCCAGCGCCGATGTCACGCCGGACGCCTCGCCGCGCGCCACGATCGCCGCGCGCTTGTTCTCGATGCCCCTCAGCAGTGACTCGAAGGCGTCGGCGAACAACTTGACGCCGTCGTCCTGCAGCTTCTGCCACACCTGCTGCATCGAGATGCCGGCCGCTTCGAGTTCCTCGAGCGTGCGCCGAGCGTCGTCCAGCCCTTCGCGCAGCGTCGGCGCGACGATGCCGTGATCGCGGAACGCCTTCAGCGTGGCCGGCGGCAGCGTATTCACGGTGTGCTCGCCGATGAGCGCCTCGACGTAGTAAGTGTCCTTGTAGGCCGGGTTCTTGGTGCTGGTGCTGGCCCACAGCACGCGCTGCACCCGCGCCCCCTGGTCGGCCAGCGCCTTGAACTCCGGCTCGGAGAAGATGCGCTCGAAGATCTCGTAGGCCAGCTTGGCGTTGGCGATGGCCGCCTTGCCCTTCAAGGTCTGTAGTCGCTCACGCTGTGCCACATCGTGTTCGGGGAGCGCGGCAATCTTCTCATCGAGTAGCTTGTCCACCAGCGTATCCACCCGGCTGACGAAGAATGAGGCGACTGAGGCGACGTCGAGCGATTTGCCCTTCATCGCGCGCTCCTTCAAGCCGGCCAGGTAGGCACGCGCGACGGCCTCGTAGCCATCGAGCGAGAAGATCAACGTAACGTTGATGTTAATGCCGTCGGCGATCAGCGTCTGGATGGCCGGGATGCCCGCCGGCGTGGCCGGCACCTTGACCATCAAGTTCTTGCGCCCCACCAGCTTGAACAGGCGGCGCGCTTCGTTCACCGTGCCTTCGTAGTCGTGCGCCAGCAGCGGCGACACTTCTAGGCTAACGTAGCCATCCAGGCCGTTGGTCTGCTCGTAGATCGGTTCGAGCACGTCAGCGGCCGATCGAATGTCGGCGACGGCAAGCGCTTCGTAGATCGCATTGGCGTCGGCGCCGCGCTGCGCCAGGGCGATGATGTCGTCGTCGTAGTCGGCGCTGCCGGTGATGGCCTTCTCGAAGATCGAAGGGTTCGAGGTCAGGCCGAGGACGCCGTAGTCGTCAATCAGCGCCTGCATTTCGCCGGAGGCGATGATGCTGCGCTGGATGTTGTCGTACCAGAAGCTCTGGCCATACTTTCGCACTTCGAAGTTAGGGTTTCCGTTCTGGCTAGTCATAGCTCTTGAGGAGGATTGAGGGCGCGCCGTGCGGAGCGCGCACCCTGCGACCGTCACGCACAAGACTCGCGTTCCATTTGCTCAACTTTCTTCAAACGAGCGACATAGCGTTCGATGCCGGTGAAGCGCGCGCTCAAAAAGGCGCGCACGATCTCTAGCGCCAGCTTCACGCCGATGACCTGTGCGCCGAGCACGACCACGTTCATGTCGTCGTGTTCCACGCCCTGGTGCGCGGAGTAGGTATCGTGGCACACGCAGGCGCGAATCCCCCGCATCTTGTTCGCGGCGATGCAGATGCCGACGCCGCTGCCACAGATGAGCACCCCGCGCTCAGCCAGGCCGTGCTGCAACGCCTCGCCGACGGCCCGCGCGAAGTCGGGATAGTCGGATCGTTCGGCGTTGAATGCCCCCAGGTCAAGCACCTCGTGGCCGTCTTGCTTGAGAAGTTCAACGAGCGAGGTTTTAAGCGAAAAGCCGGCGTGGTCGGCTGCTATTGCTATTCGCATCCGCATCATTATATGCGGCGCGCCAGTCTTTATCCAGCTTCATCAACGCAGCCGGGTGAGACATCCGCGCGCTAAGCGACTTTCGTTTCGCGGGGCGCATACTATAATGACCGCGAGTTTTACCAGTTTACTTTCCGCAAATCGCCCGTGGACCGCAGCACCAGCGTCCCGACGAGAGCATGCCTCGCCGGCGGGTGTGTGCGGGTCCCAGACCCGCGGATTGCGGCGGATGGAACGAGGAATCAAAGTGGAGGAATCCGTGTCAGAGATCGTCGTCGAATCCCTCTGTAGCCTGTTGCCGAAACGCATTCAGAAGTTGGGAGAGATCGCTTACAACCTGTGGTGGACTTGGCATCCTGAGGCACAACGCATCTTTCAACGCATCGAGCCGGTGTTGTGGGAGGAGGTGTATCACAACCCGGTCAAGTTCCTACATCGCGTGCCGCGCAAGGCACTTTCGGACGCAATCAAAGACCGGCGCCTGCTCGACGCCTACGACCGCATCGTGGCCGAGTTTACGGCCTACATGAGCGGCCGCGACAACGGCAAGCCCTGGTTCCAGAGTTACGCCGGCGCGTGGCCGGCGCGCAAGGGGCCCGTCGCCTACTTCTCGTTCGAATTCGGCCTGACCGAGGCACTGCCGATGTACGCCGGCGGGCTCGGCGTCCTGGCCGCCGATCACCTCAAGGAGGCCAGCGACCTGGGCGTGCCCATGGTCGGCGTCGGCTTCCTCTACCTGCAGGGCTACTTCCGCCAGCGCATTACCGAGGACGGCTGGCAGGAGGCCGACTACGAGCATCTCGACTTCGACCAGTTGCCGATCATCCAGGTGCACGATGCCGCCGGCGACCCGCTGGTGCTCTCCGTGGAGCTGCAGGGACGCCGCGTGTACTTCAACTTGTGGAAGGCACAGGTCGGGCGCGTGCCGCTCTATCTGATAGACACCGATCTGCCCGAAAACGCGCCACAAGATCGCGTGCTCACCCAGCGCCTATATAGCCCAGACCCCGACACGCGCATCAACCAGGAGATGGTGCTGGGCATCGGCGGCGTGCGCGCGCTGCGCGCGCTGAAGATCAACCCGGCCGTCTGGCACATGAACGAGGGGCACGCCGCGTTCAGCACGCTCGAACGCACCCGCGAGCTGGTCAAGCAAGGTATGAGCTTCGAGCAGGCTAAGGAGAGGGTGCGCCAGAGCACGGTGTTCACCACGCACACGCCCGTGCCCGCCGGCAACGATCGCTTCCCGAAGTGGCAGATAGACCAACATTTGAACGGCTTGTGGAACGAGCTAGGGCTCACCCGCGAAGCATTCATGGCGCTGGCGGAAGATGAAGGCGCCTTCGGCATGACGCCGCTGGCGCTGCGGATGTCGGCCAAGGCCAACGGCGTGAGCGAGCTGCATGGCGAGGTCTCGCGCGCGATGTGGCAATGGATGTATCCGAACCAGCCGGTGCCGATCTCGCACATCACCAACGGCGTACACACGGCCACCTGGCTGGCGCGCCGTATGCGCCGGCTGTTCGACGAATACCTCGGCGCCGGCTGGTACGCCCGCCTGGACGACCCGGCTACATGGCAGCTCGTCTACGAGATCCCCGACGACGAGCTGTGGGCGGTGCGCAAGCACCTCAAGCGCAAACTTGCCCAGTTCATGCGCGAGCGCGCCCGCGCCAAGTGGATCACGCACAGCCAGCATCCGGTGCAGACGATCGCCAGCGGCGTGATGATTGACCCGAACGCGTTGACCATCGGCTTCGCGCGCCGGTTCGCCACCTACAAGCGTGCCTCGCTCATCCTGCGCGACATCCCGCGCCTGCTGCGCATCCTCAACAACCCGGCGCGGCCCGTGCAGATCATCTACGCCGGCAAAGCGCACCCCAACGACGAGCCCGGCAAGCGCCTGATCCAGGAGCTGTATCGGGTGATCAAGAACGCCGACACCGCCGGGCGCATGGTGTTCATCGAGGACTACGACATCAACGTGGCGCGCCATCTGGTGCAAGGCGTGGACGTGTGGATGAATACGCCGCGCCGGCCCTACGAAGCCAGCGGCACGAGCGGCATGAAGGCTGCGCTCAACGGCGCGATCAACTTCAGCGTGCTCGACGGCTGGTGGCGCGAGGCATACAACGGCGCGAACGGCTGGTCCATCGGCAAAGATCGGTCCTACGACAATCCGGAAGAGCAAGATCGCGTAGATTGTGAGTCGCTGTTCAATACCCTAGAGCACGAGATCGTCCCGCTCTACTACGACACCGACGACGATGGCATCCCGCACAACTGGCTGCGGCGCGCGAAAGAATCCATTGCCACGATTGCGCCGCGCTTCAGCACGCGCCGCATGCTCAAGCAATACGTCGAGGAGATGTACGCGCCGCTGGTTAACCGCTCAACCGCGCCCTCGACCGAGCGCGCGATGGGTGAGCCGGTGCAAGCTTGAAAGGGGAGATATTCGCCGCTACTTGGCCACCAAGTGCGCATCCAGTAGCGATATGACGGCGCGCGGTTCATCCCAGTGAACCAGCGCGCCGGCGTTCGTCAGGGCGTGGATGCGCCAGTTCGGCTTGTTGCATAACGCGCCCACCAGTTCATAGCCGGCGAAGGGATCCTGGCCGAAGATCGTCAAGCACGGCTGTGGCAATGCGCGATACACTTCCAGGATGGCCGGGGTGAACAGCTTGAAGGAGATGAAGTAGTAGGGCGCGTTTTCGGCGTGCGGCTGGTGGCTGGTGGCATAGGCGTAATCCACCAGCGAACGGTCGAGCCGGGTGCACTGGCTAGATTGCAAGAACAAGCGCAGGCTGGGGCGCGAGGTGAGCAAGTCGTAGATCGGGCGACGCCAAACCGGCATGCGCAGCAGGCTGAGCAGAAAGTCGTTTGGACGCAGCGACCGGCTGCGCCGGCTGAATCCGGTAGCAGAGAGAAAGGTCAGCGTGCGGAAGAGCAGCGGGCGTGCCTGCGCCGCCAGGGCCAAAAATTCGCTACTCAGCGACAACGCCACCACGTCCACGGCTACACCCCCCAGCTCCTGCTCGATCAGGTCGAGGATGGCATCTCGGAACAGCGCCGGGGTGTAAGTTCGATCGCTCCGGTCGGAGAAGCCATAGCCCGGCAGGTCGAGCGCGATCACGCGCCGCGACTGGGCGTAGTGATCGTAGAGTGGCTTCATCTCGAACGACGACGCTGCCGCATTGACGGAGTGGAGGAAGACCAGCGGCGGCGCACCCTTGCGCAGCGGCCCGGCGGCGTAATACGCCAGATGCCCGGCCCGCCGTCCACGAAAGCGCACCAATTCGCCGCTCAGCGCCGCCGTCAGCGGCACGTTGTGGTTGACGTAGTTGCGCGACCAGGCGATCACTGCCAAGCCCAGTCCCAAGAAAGCGGTCGCGCTAGCAGCCAGCGCGACGGGCAACAGGGCGGATTGGCCGGGCGATGCGCGATCGGGCGTGGACGTGCTGTTTTGGCCGGACATCTGCGTCATAGAGGGTTCCCCTTTGTGCATTCGATGAGCTGAACGAATCAACGACGTCGTCGAGAGACCAGGTGTGAGCGCACATCACGCCATCAATCAGCGACGACTCCAGTTTTAGCTACCCCGGTGCGAAACTCGATCCCCATCGCCGACAGCGCGCGCCACAAGCCGCACCGTCTCGAACTCGCGAAAGCCCAATTCGGGATGACGATGGATCGCACGGCGCCACGCAATGAGCTTCGGGGCAAGTCGCTCTGCGCGGGCGAGGATCTGCGATTGCGCCATCATGCGCCCGATGATAGCGCAAGTAGAGCAAAGGGGACTTTTCAGGCACGTGGCACGGGCTTCATGGGCTTGCCCGTAAGGGTGCGTCAACGTTGGCCAGTTGCTCTAAATGCAACATGCAGCCGGACAAAGGGGGGATGGCAAGCGTCGCTCGGGTCTGTTTAACCGGCGAAGTATCGAGCGTGGACGCTCTCTCGAGATATGCAAAGATCAAGGCCGCCCTCGCACCGGCCTGATCTTCGCTCTCGGGTTACACACTCTACTGCCAGAACTGGCGGCGCGTGATCAGCGCGTTTGGCTGCACACGAGACGGAAACGGAGCCAAAGCCTGCCGCTGGCGCTCCGGCACGCGCACGATGACGATACGGGTCAGCCGCACCGGCGGGGGATGGCGATAGTAACCGAGCGC
>JANWYN010000101.1 GCA_025055235.1 Candidatus Roseilinea sp.
ACTCTGTTGCAGGCGATCGGGGTGCATTTCCCGCCGGGGAGGGCAAAACGCCCGGCGACCGAAGTCGCGGGCAACTTGCAGCAAAGCCGGCCGTGCGCCGGCTTTGCCATGCGTTGCGCGTGGATTCATCCGCTGCGCAACTCCGCGCGATGCCCCCGTTAGAAATGCACCCGTGCAGGCTCACCCATGCCGCTGCATGAACCGGTGGATGCGTTCGAGCGCCTGCTCAATCTTCTCGTACGACTGGGCATAGGCCATGCGCACGTAGCCTGCGCCGCCCGCACCAAACGCGCTGCCCGGCACGACGGCGACCTGCTCCTCCATCAGCAACTTCTCGGCGAACTCCTCGTCGCTCATGCCGGTCTTGGCGATGGACGGGAAGGCATAGAACGCGCCGCGCGGCTCGAAGCAATCCAGCCCGAGCGCGTTGCAACCGCTCACGATCAGCTTGCGCCGCCGGTCGTATTCGGCCACCATCCGCTGCACGTGCTCCTCGCCCTCCTTGAGCGCGACCAGCGCGGCGTGCTGGCCGGTGGTCGGCGCGGACATGATGGTGTATTGATGCACCTTGCGCATCGCAGCCAGCAGCTCCGCCGGCGCCGCCGCATAGCCGATGCGCCAGCCGGTCATCGCGTAATCCTTGCTGAAGCCGCCCAGTAGGATCGTGCGCGCCTTCATGCCCGGTAACGCAGCGAAGCACACGTGCTCGACGCCATACACCAGCCGGTCGTAGATCTCGTCGCTGATCACGACCAGGTCGTGCTTCTCCGCCAAGTGGGCGATCTCCATCAGCCGCGCGCGGCTCATCACCGCGCCGGTGGGGTTGTTGGGATAGCCGATCAGGATGGCCTTGGTCTGCGGCGTGATGCGCGCCTCGATCTCCTCGCCCGTCACCTGAAACTCGTGCTCGACGCGCGTTGGGATGGCGATGGCCGTGCCGCCGGCGAAGACCACCTCCGGCGCGTAGGACACGAAGCACGGCTGCGGCACAATCACCTCGTCGCCCGGGTCCACGATCGCCGTCAGGGCCAAGTACATCGCCTCGCTCACGCCGACGGTGATCAGCAGTTCGGTCTCCGGGTCGTACTCTACGCCGTAGAGCCGGGCGAGGTGCGCGCTGAGCGCGCGGCGCAGCTCGATCGTGCCGGAGTTGCTGGTGTAGGCCGTCTCACCGCGCTTGAGCGACGCGATGCCTTCGTTCAGGATCGGCGCCGGCGTGACGAAGTCCGGCTCGCCGATGCCCAGCGAGATCACATCGGGCATGGTGGCTGCGATGTCGAAGAAACGCCGGATGCCGGAAGGGGGAACAGACGCGACGCGTTGGGAGATGAAATTGCGCATGATGAAACCTGGATGCTTGACAGGCCAGACCGCTCGGAGCAGCCTGACCTGTGATGAGCTGGCCGGATTATAGAAGCGCTCGCACGCGAAAACGATCACGATCAGGCGAAAGGAGGATGCAACTCGGCATACAGCCGCGTCATCGCCTCACCCAGCCTAGCAGGCCCAGGACAACAGCAGCGAGCAATGCAAGCACGGCCAACACGCGCGCCGGTGTGATCGGCCCGGCGGCCGGCGGGGCAGGCGGTTGCCGCGCCGGCTCAGCCGCGGCGACGGTCGCTGCCGGTTCGCTCATCGCCCGGCGCGATGGTTGCGCCGCATCCGCGCCCGCAGGCGCGGCATCCAGCGCACCGGCGGCCTGGATCTGATCAGCCGGCAACGCCTCGCTCTGCATCGGCGTCACCAACAATGCCGCCGTGCCCGTCACGATGAGCATCGGCGCCATCTCGACTGCCGGCTGTGCCGGTGCAGCCGCGGGCAACTCGCGCTGCGACGACATCTGTGCAGCCGGCGCGGCCGCCGGGACAGCCGCAGGCGCCGCTGCAAAGGGCGCCGGGCGTAACCACTCGAACGCCACCAGCGAGACGAAGATCAGCGTCGCGGCCAGCGAGCCCAGCCGGAAGATCCACGGCGAGAACGAAGACCGGCGCGGCTCGGGCGCGGCCTGCTTACGGCCGGCGTCGAGCGGCAGGATGAAGTTGCGCGGCGGCTGCACGGCCGGCAACGCGCGCGCCTCGCGGACGAGCAGGCGCGTCGCTGCAACGCGGCGGCGCAGCGCAGGGTCCTGCACCATCCGCGCGTCGAACGCGGCGCGCTCGGCCTCGCTCAGCCTGCCGTCCACATACGCGGAGATCAACTCGTCTTCGGTCATCGTCCTTCCCATTACTGACGAAACTCGTCGGGCAGCAGTTCCTCGTGCGCCAGCAGCGCATCGCGCAACTTGGCGCGCGCCCGGCTCAGCCGGCTCTTCACCGTGCCGAGCGACACTTGCATCGCTTCGGCGATTTCTTCGTAGCTCAAGCCCTGAATATCAGACAGCACGAACGTGATGCGCTGATCGGGCGGCAATTGCAACGCGGCGCGCGCGATGAACCGGCGCAGGTCGCTGCGCTCGGCGGCATCCACCGGGTTTTCATCGGCAGCGGGCAGCACGTCGGCCAGGCTGCGACCCTCGTCGGCCTCGTCGCCTTCGAGCGAGGTGGCCGGCCGGCGCTTCTCGTAGCGCAGCGCATCGTAGCAGGCGTTGGTCACCGTGCGCAGTAGCCAGCTCTTGAACGAGCCGCCGCGATAGTCGGTGATGTGCGTGAACGCGGAGAGGAACGCCTCCTGCGTCGCGTCGGCGGCTGCGTCCGGCTCGCCCAGGATGCGATAAGCGACGTTGTAGACCTGCGCCTGGTAGGCCAGCACCAGTTGGTTGAACGAGGTCACATCGCCGCGCTGCGCCGCGCGAATCAACGCCGCTTCATCCATCGGCTGGATTGTGATGTTGCTCGGCCAAGATGTCCAGCAATGCCGCCAGACCCAGCGTGTAGCTGCGCCAGCCGAAGCCGGCGATCACACCCACCGCCACCGGCGAGATGAACGAGTGGTGCCGGAAAGGCTCGCGTTTGTGCACGTTCGAGAGATGCACCTCGACACAGGGCAAAGCCACGGCGCTGATCGCATCGCGCAGGGCCACGCTGGTGTGCGTCAGGCCGCCGGGGTTGATCAGGATGCCATGCGCCCATGTGCGCGCGTCGTGGATCGCGTCAATCAACACGCCCTCGTGGTTCGACTGCGTGATGCGCAACTCGGCGTTGCGCTGTGCCGCGAGATCGCGCAAGCGTTGGTTGATGTCGTCGAGCGTCACGCGGCCATACACATCCGGCTCGCGTAGGCCGAGCAGGTTCAAGTTGGGGCCGTGGAGGATGAGGATGTTTGGCATTTTGGATGATTGATGATTGATGATTGGAGATTGATAAACGGCAATCTCTAATCTCTAATCTCCAATCTCCAATCTCTAATCTCTAACCAGCCGCGCAAGCATCAACCGCGCCAAATCTGCATCCACCTCATCGCACACGAAGGCGTCGCCGGGCGCGCGCAACAGGATGAAGCGCAGCTTGCCGGCGCGCTTCTTCTTGTCGCTCATCATGTAGCTCAAAACTGCATCCGGCGCGAACGCCAGGCCGGCGAGCGCATCGCGCACATCGTCGAGCGCCGTGGGCAGGCCGACGCTGCACAACAGGCCGACCACTTCGCGCACCAGCGCATCGCTGCACACGCCCATCGCCTGCGACAGCTGCACTGCGCACACCATGCCGAGCGACACCGCTTCGCCATGTTTGAGCCGGTAGCGGCTCCACGCCTCGATGCCGTGGCCGAACGTATGACCCAGGTTCAACAACGCGCGCCGGCCGCGTTCGAACGGATCTTCCTGCACGATCGCGCGCTTGAGCAGGATGGCGTCGGTCAGCGCGCCGATCAACGCCGGTGCACATCCATCGCTCAACGCGCCGCGCGCAGCAGCATCGCACAACCGCGCGTAAGCAGCGCCGCCGCTCAGCAGCGCCGCCTTGATGATCTCGGCCAAGCCGCAGCGCAGCTCGCGCACCGGCAACGACGCCAGCGCGCCGACATCGGCTATGACGAGGTCGGGCTGCTTGAACGCGCCGACCAGGTTCTTGCCGAAGTCGGTGTCCACGCCCACCTTGCCGCCGATGCTGGAATCGGCCATCGCCAGCAGCGACGTAGGCACCTGGACGAGCGGCACACCGCGCAGGAAGGTGGCCGCGGCGAAGCCGGCCGTGTCGCCCACCACCCCGCCGCCCAGGGCGATCACCGCGCTCGTGCGCTCCATGCCATGCGCGCTGAAGGCGCGATACATCGCCTCGACGCTGGCAAGCGTTTTGTGCGCCTCACCGGCAGGCATCGCGTGCAGAAAGCTATGCAAGCCGGCGCGCTCCAGCGCATGCAGCACGCGCTCGCCGTAGCGCGCGGCGACGACCTCATCGCTCACCACGGCAAACGGCGGCGTCCATCCGCGCCCGGCCAGCATGAAGCCCAGCGCGTCCAGCAGGCCTTCGCCGATGGCGATGTCGTAGCGCGCGCTGGCAGCCGGGATGTCCACCGGGATGCGCGCGTACTCGCGCCGGTAGAGGTCGCAGACCAGCTCGGCGACTTCTTCGGGCGTGCGCTGCGAGGTGTCCACCCAGTAGTGCATCTGCGCATACTTGGGCGCGCGCTCGCGCAGCAGATGCGCGATGCGGGCGGCCACATCACCGCCGTGCAGCATCGGGCGCTCGGCAGCCGCCGCTTCGCCGCCCACACGCTGCAGGATCACCTCCGGCGTTGCCGTCAAGCACACGCCGACGCCGCTGCCGAGCAGCGCCGCGCGGTTGTCGTCGTTCACGATCATGCCGCCGCCTGTGGCGATGACGCAACCTCGGCGGTCGCTCAATTCGGCGACCAGCGCGCGCTCACGGTCGCGAAAGTAGGCCTCGCCGCGCGACGCGAAGATCGCCGGGATCGGCATGCCTTCGCGCCGGCTGATCTCCTCGTCGGCATCCACGAAGTCCAGCCCCAGGCGTTGGGCGCACAGCCGTCCGACGGTGCTCTTGCCCGTGCCCATGAAGCCGGCCAAGATCAAGTTGCGATGAGCAGCGATGTGGTCGGCCATGTCTCGTGATCACTCATAGCCGAAGCGCCAGGGCACGGCGTCCATCGGCAAATCTTCCAGTTTCAGCCGGCGCAGCGCTTCGAAGCGCGGGCGCATCTCGTCCAGCGAGTCGCCGCCCAGCTTCTCGATCAGCGCATCGGCCAGCACGAAGCACACCATCGCCTCGATGATGGGCACGGCGCGCGGCACCTGGCAGAAGTCGCTGCGCTCATACTTTGTCTTCACCATCTGGCCGGTGGCCAGGTCCACCGAATCGAGCGGGTTGAGCGTGGTGGCGATGGGCTTGAGCGCGGCGCGCACGACGATCGGCGCGCCGTTGGTGATGCCGCCCTCCAAGCCGCCGGCGTGATTGGTGCGCTGGCGAATGACGCCGTCGGCGAGGTAGAGCTGATCTTGTGCCTGCGTGCCGGGCCGCTGCGTCTCGGCGAAGCCATCCCCGATCTCGACGCCTTTGACCGCATGCACGCTCATCACGGCCTGCGCCAGCCGCCCGCTCAGCCGGCGGTCCCAGTGCACGTGGCTGCCCAGGCCAGGCGGGACGTTGAGTGCAACGACTTCGATCACGCCGCCCAGCGTGTCCTTCGCCTCAATGATCTCGCGGATGCGGGCGCGCATGCGCTCGGCGGTCGCCAGGTCGTAACAACGCACATCGCTGTCCTCGGCCCGAGCGAAGCGCTGCAGGTAGGTCTCGGCGTCAACAGCCGAGGCGTGATCGGGTGTCTCGACCTCGCCGATGCTGAGCACATAGCCGCCGACGACGATGCCGAATTGCCGGAGCAGCGCGCGGCAGGCCGCGCCGACCGCGACACGCATGGTGGTCTCGCGCGCCGAGGCGCGCTCCAGCGCCAGGCGCAGCTCGCGATAGCCGTATTTCACCGCGCCGGTCAGGTCGGCGTGCCCGGGGCGCGGGATGGTCATCGGCTCGACATCGCGATCCTTCCACTTGGCATGATCCAGATTCTCGACGATGAAGGCGATCGGGCCGCCGGTGGTCTTGCCGGCCATCACGCCGGCGGTGATGCGGGCGTGGTCACGCTCGATCTTCATGCGCCCCCCGCTGCCGTAGCCCTGTTGCCGGCGGGCGAGGTCGCGGTCAATGTCTTCAGAACACAGCGGCACGCCGGCGGGCATGCCTTCGAGGATGGCAGTCAGCGATGGGCCGTGCGATTCGCCGGCGGTGAGGAACCTAAGCATGATCCGACGTCGTCTCTTGCAGTGATGTGACGCTTCACTTGAGCAGTCGGACGAAACCCGCTTGCTCAAAGTGACGATCCGATGTCAACGCTCGATCGAAACCGCGAAGCTGCATGACGACAAAGCTTACGCAGTCCGTCAGGCTCCACGTCTTGTCCATTCGACTCGCCAAGAGTTGCCATGCTCGCGCATCGAGTTCTGCATCTACGTACACAATCTCGACCGCGCTGGATCGCTTAATCGCGTTGACGAACGCTACGATCTTTTCTCGCTGAACGCGCAGCGGACTGGTCATCAGAGCCACCAACTCAACGAGGATGTAATTGGTTGTCACGAGCTTATACCCTTCGCGTTGAGCTGACAGATAGAATCGCAATGCGTCTTCATGAAACGGTTGAGTCGCGTCGGCCAGATTTCCCCACCCTGACGTATCAACGAGTATCGCCTTGGACATCTCCTTCGCCAGCATCGCTCATGCGCTCCCTCAGTGTCTGGCCGATGTAATAATCATGTTGCTCGGACCAATCCGGCACGTCGCTCCGAATCGCGCCGATGAACGGCACCACAGGATCGCTCAACGCGATGCGCACGAGGTCGAGGAAGTGGACGAGATAGCCGGTATGCTGTGCAGTGCGAATCGCAGCCAACAGCCATGCTTGAGCAGCCTCCTCAGGAGTTTGACCCGCAATATGCGCAGCGCTGGCGAGCACTTGATAATCGTCTTCGCCAAGCGTGAGTTCTAACCGGTGTTGCATGCCCGACCTCCTGAATGACCGATGTTACGGTTGTGCGATTGCTTTCCGCATGATAGCCGAAACGCGCGCCGCCGGCACGCCCGTCCACTTCTCGAACGCCGCTGCGCCCTGCTCGGCCAGCATGCCGATGCCGCCGATCGCGCGCGCGCCGGCAGCCTCCGCATGACGCATCAGCTTCGTCACGCGCGGCTTGTATACCAAATCGTAGAGCACGGCCCCGGCAGGGAATGGCACATCATCCGGCCACGGCGAGCCGTCCTCGTGCGGCCACATGCCGGCGGACGTGCAGTTGACGATCAAGTTTGCCTCTCGACAAGCCGGCTCTACCGGCGACGCGACGACGGCGCAGTTCTCGCGAATCTCGCGCAAATAAGGCGAATTCGCCAGATCGTCCAGCAGCGCATACGCGCGCGCCGGCGTGCGATTGTGCACCCACACGCGCGCGCCCCGCGACGCCAGGGCATAGACGATCGCCCGCGCCGAGCCGCCTGCGCCGAGCACCAGCGCTCGCGTCTCCTCGTTGACGTCCACGCCGTGAAACGCCAGGTCGGCCAGGAAGCCGGTCCAGTCGGTGTTGTCGCCCAGCAGGTAGCGCCCGCGCTTGAAGATGGTGTTCACCGCGCCGATGGCGCGCGCATGCTCGCTGACCACGTTGAGATAAGGCATCACTGCCTGCTTGTGCGGGATGGTCACATTGCAGCCGGCGACGTCCTCGCGCTCGCTCAACGTGCGCATGCGCGCCGGCAACATCTCCGGCGGCGTGTCCCACAGTTCGTAGCGCCAATCGCTCAGCCCAACATGGGCGAACGCTGCGTTCTGCATCTCTGGGCTTTTGCTGTGCGCAACCGGGTGGCCGATCAGACCGATGAGCATGGGTGGTTCTTGGAGGCGTTGGTAATTGGTAACTGGTAATTAGTAATTGGAGATTGGAGATTGATGATGATTGATGATTGATGATTGACGACTTGATGACCTCGACGGCCAACGATTCGATCCACGATCCACGATCTACGATTCACGATCCACGACCAGACACCAGCGACCAACCACCGGCGACCGGCGACTAGCAACCAGCGACCAGCAGCGACAAATCGCGGAAGAACGCCGGGTAGGTCTTGGCTACGCATTCCGCGCCGAGGATCGTCGTCTTGCCTTCGGCGCACAGCCCAGCGACAGCCAATGCCATCGCCACGCGGTGATCGCCCAGACTATCCACGACCGCGCCGCGCAGGCGCGCCGGCCCTTCGACGACGAAACCGTCCGCCGTCGCCTCGATCCGCGCGCCCAACTTGCGCAGCTCGCCGACGAACCCCTCCAGCCGGTTGCTCTCTTTGACGCGCAATTCCTCCGCATCGCGGACGACGGTGACGCCGTGCGCCTGCGTCGCCGCCACGGCGAAGATGGGGAACTCGTCAATCATGCGCGGCGTCAGTGCGCCGCCCACCTCGACGCCGCGCAGCTCACCGCCGGCCACTTCCAAGTCGCCCACTGGCTCGCCGCCCTCCTCGCGCAGATTGTTCACGCTGATCGCCGCGCCCATCGCGCGCAACGCGTCGAGTAGGCCGGTGCGCGTTGAGTTCAGGCCGACTTCCACCAGCCGGACGCGCGCGCCCGGTGTGATCGCCGCTGCGACTATGAAGAACGCTGCCGACGAAAAGTCCGCCGGAACCAGCATGTCCAGCGCGCGCAGCGGCTCGTGCGGCGGATGCACCGTGATGCGATTGGCATCGCCTTCGGCCTCCGCAACCACTTCGACGCCCGCAGCGCGCAGCATGCGCTCGGTGTGGTCGCGCGTCGGCGCCGGCTCGCGGATGGTCACCGGAGCGCCGGCGTATAGCCCGGCCAGCAGCAGCGCGCTCTTCACCTGCGCGCTGGCGATGGGCATGTCGTAGGTCAGGCCATGTAGCGGGTTGCTGGCCGCGCGGATGACCAACGGCGCACCGCCGTCCGTGTCCTCGATTTGCGCGCCCATCCGGCGCAGCGGCTCGGTGACGCGACGCATCGGGCGGCGGCGCAACTGCTCGCTGCCGTCCAACACCGAATCGAACGCCTGGCCGGCCAGGAAGCCGGCCAGCAACCGCATCGTCGTGCCGGATGAGTTGCAGAACAGCGGCTGGGCCGGCGCACGCAAGCCGCGCAAGCCCAGGCCGGGGATGCACAGGCCAAGCGGGTCGCAGCCGCCGAGCGGAGCGACCTGCACGCCGAGCGCTGCCATGCAGCCCAGTGCGGCGTTCGTGTCGTCGCTCTCCAGCGGCTCGCGGATGCGGCTGACGCCTTCGGCGATGCCGGCCAGGATCGCTGCACGCACCGTGATGCTGCGGTCGCTCGGAACGCGCAGCACACCGCGCAACGCACGCGCCGGTTGGATGATCTCGGTGGTCATCGAAAGTGCGCCTTGCGCGCTTGAGCCGCAGCAGTGAGGAAGGCACGCAGCCCCTCCTCATCACGGCGCTCCAGCAGCGCGGTGAATTGGTCCAGCGTGAATTGCAGATCGCGCACTGCGCCGAGCACGGCATCGGCGTTGGTAAGCAAGATGTCCAGCCACATAGTCACATCGCTGGCCGCCACGCGCGAGGTGTCGCGAAATCCGCCGGCCATCACTTCCCACACCTCCGGGTGATTCAGGCTGAACTGGTCGGTCGCCGTCACCAGCGCGACGGCCAGCGCATAGGGCAGGTGACTGGCGAAAGCGAGCAGCGCGTCGTGCTGCGCGACGCTGACCTCGCGCGGCGCGGCGCCGACGTGCTCGGCCAGGGCACGGACAACGGAGAGCGATTCGTCATCGGTGCGTTGTGTGCGGGTGAGCAGCCAGGGTGCACCGCGATACAGCGACGCTTCGGCAGCGTCTATGCCGGCGACCTCCTTGCCGCACATCGGGTGCGAGCCGACGGCGCGCAGGTGCGCCGGCAGCGCATCCATGGCCCGGACAATCTCGGTCTTGGTGCTGCCCATGTCGGTGATGATCGCGCCGGGCCGGCAGATACCGGCAAGCTGCTCGATCTGCGCGATCAGCACACGCACCGGCGTGCACAGCACGACAACGTCGGCCTCGCGCGCAGCGCTGAGTTCTGGCGAAAGGACATCAGCGATGCTGCGCGCTTGCGCCTTGCGCAACGTCTCGGCGCTGCGCGAGACGCCGATCAGCCGGCCGTGATAGCCATTCGCCCGCAGCGCCAGGGCGAACGACGCGCCCATCAAGCCCAGGCCGACGATGCAGAGGGTGTGTGTCACGTCTTGCGTCCTGCGTCTTGCGTCCTGCGTCCCTCGTCCTGCGTCTTGCGTGTCGCGTGCGCACTATGGGATACGCAATGCGCAAACTATACCGTGCGATCCACAGCAGCGGCCACGCGACGCACCTGCTCGAACAACTCGCAGTATCGCTGTGGGGTGAGCGTCTGCGCGCCGTCGCTCACGGCCTTCGAGGGGTCGGGATGCACCTCGATAATCAACCCATCGGCGCCGGCAGCAACAGCAGCTCTGGCGATTGGCGTGACGTATTCCCACTTGCCCGTGCCGTGCGACGGATCTACGATCACCGGCAGGTGCGACAGCTCCTTCAACACCGGCACGGCATTGATGTCGAGCGTGTTGCGCGTGTATTTCTCGAAGGTGCGAATGCCGCGCTCGCACAGCATCACATCGTAGTTGCCGTGGGAGAGGATGTATTCGGCAGCCATGAGCAGCTCTTCCATCGTCGCGCTCAGCCCGCGCTTGAGCAGCACCGGCTTGTGCGCCTCGCCCACGGCGTGCAGCAAGGGGAAGTTCTGCATGTTGCGTGCGCCGACTTGCAGGATGTCGGCGTACTTCGCCACCAGCGGCACCTGCTCCGGCGACATCACCTCGGTGACGATGGCCAAGCCGTATGCATCGCGCGCCTCGGCCATCCACTTCAGCGCCTCTTCGCCGTGGCCCTGGAAGGAATACGGCGACGTGCGCGGCTTGAACGCACCCCCGCGCAGGATGGTTGCGCCGGCTTCCTTCACGGCGCGCGCGCTCTCCATGATTTGCTCGCGGCTCTCCACCGCACACGGGCCGGCCATCATCGCCAGGTGCGTGTTGCCGATAGCGATGGTGCGACTTTTCACGCGCAGTTGAATGACTGTGTTTTGCTTTTTGAAGTCGCGGCTGGCCAGCTTGAACGGCCGCAGGATCGGCAGCACGCGCTCGACGCCGCTCAACAGCTCGAGCGGCGCCGGGTCTATCGGGCGTTCATCGCCCACCATGCCGATGATCGTGCGCTCTTCGCCTTCGGAAAGGTGCGCGCGCATGCCGATGGATTCGATGTGCTTGATCACGCCGGCGATCTCGGATGCGGACGCGCCGGCCTTCATGACGATGACCATACTTCCCACCATTACAAAACTAGAAGCCAGGACGCTCGACCTCTACGGGCCGCGCTACGTGACCATCACCTTCCCGTTCACGCGCTCGGACGCATGCAGGAATGGCGTTGAACTGTGACGCCGGACGCGCACTGCTTCGGCCAGCCGGTCGAGCACGCGCTCGGTATCCTCCCATCCGATGCACGCGTCGGTGATGCTTTTGCCGTATTCGAGTGGCTGGCCGGGGATGAGATCCTGCCGGCCGGCGACCAGGTGCGATTCCAGCATCACGCCGGCGATGGCGCGCTCGCCCGCTTCGATTTGCTGTGCCACATCCTCCGCCACGAGGAGCTGATTCTCATGCTTCTTGTTGCTGTTGCCGTGCGAGCAGTCAATCATCAAACGCGGCGACAGGCCGTCGCGCAGGAGCGCCTCTGCCGTCGCGCGCACGCTGGCATTGTCGTAGTTAGGCGCCTTGCCGCCGCGCAGCACGATGTGGCAGTCGTCGTTACCGGCGGTGTGCACGATGGCACTGATGCCACCTTTGGTTACGGAGAGAAAATGATGCGGCTGGCGGGCGGCTTTGATCGCGTCAATCGCGATCTTGATGTTGCCATCGGTGCCGTTCTTGAAGCCGACCGGACACGACAGGCCGCTGGCCAGCTCGCGATGCACTTGCGACTCGGTCGTGCGCGCGCCGATGGCGCCCCAAGCGATCAGATCGGCAACGTATTGCGGCGAGATCGTGTCGAGGTATTCGGTGGCCGCCGGCACGCCCAGCTCGCTAATGTCCAAGAGCAGCTTGCGCGCCAGCCGCAGCCCCTTGTTGATGCGGAACGAGCCGTCGAGGTCGGGGTCGTTGATCAACCCCTTCCAACCCACGGTGGTGCGCGGCTTCTCAAAATACACGCGCATGATGATCTCCAGCGCGTCGCGGCAACGTTGGCGCACGGGCTTCAGCCGCGTCGCATACTCGAAGGCCGCCTGCACATCGTGCACACTGCACGGCCCCACCACGACGAAGATGCGATCGTCATCGCCGTGCAAAATGTGATGCACGGCGCGCCGGGTCTCGTAGACCAGCTTCGCCACCTCGTGCGTGATGGGGAACTCGCGCATCAGGTGCGCTGGCGGGGCCAGCTCTTTGATCTCTCGGATGCGAACGTCATCGGTTTGGTAAATCATTGCGTCATCCTTTGGGTTAAAAATCAAAAGCGCGGAGCTTACCAGCTCCGCGCTTCTACCTGACCTGCGACTGCTACTTTTGGTTACCTGCCGGTCGTCTCGAACCCGCGCGCCAGTAAGCTGCCTTTGCCCACGGCAAAGTAGCTAAACCAAAAGTAGCCGAAAAAGCGCACGGATGCCATGTCCGAGATGGCCGACATACTAAGCCATGATGCGCGAGTTGTCAAATGCAATTCGAATTCACTCGAACGAATCCCGACTCCCCCAAGTCGCGGGCGCAGCGAGGCCGTGCCGCGCCAAAAGTTCGCGCCACATCGGGTGCGGGTGCACGCGCAACGATTTTCGATAGAATTTGCGGGCAAGGCGAACGAGAGCGCCGCTCTCCCTGTGCCAGTCGGTATCGCGCTCCGGGACGAGGAAATAGTGCCTTTTAGGTTCCAATTCAAAAGGAGGGTTCCCGTGATCAAGAAGTTCGCTTTGTCCATTGCCGTCGCTGCGACCGTCACCGCTTGCACTGCTATACCGGCACCGCCGCCGGCGGGGCAGCAACCTGCCGCAGCCCCGCCAGCCAAGCCTAAAGTCGCGCACATTCGCTTCGCGTTGGATTGGGCCATCGAGGGGCCGTCTGCGCCGTTCATGATCGCGCTCGACAAGGGCTATTTCGCCGAGGAAGGCTTATCGGTAGTGATTGACCGCGGCACCGGTTCGGCAGGCACCGTCACCAAGATTGCCAGCGGCGCATACGAGATGGGCTACGCCGACATCAACTCGATGATCGAGTTCAACGTGAAGAACCCGGACAAGGCGCTACAGGCCATCGCCATCCTCTACAACACCGCGCCGATGACGGTCTTCACGCTAAAGGACAAGGGCATCGCCTCGCCCGCCGACCTGGCCGGCAAGAAGCTCGGCGCGCCGGCCGGCGATGCAGGCCGCCGGTTGTTCCCGCTGTTCGCCAAACAAGTGGGAATTGACCCGAACAGCGTGGAATGGGTGACGATGGAGCCGGCCCTGCGCGAAGCTGCTCTGGCCAAGGGCGAAGTAGATGCGATCACCGCCTTCTACGGCAGCGGTTGGTTCGGCCTGCTGCGCAACAAGGTTAATCCGGATGACATCGTCGCCTTCATGTATGCCGAACAGGGCTTACCGCTCTACGGCAACGCCGTGATGGCCTCGCCCAAGTTCCTGGCTGAGAATGAGGAGGTGGTCAAAGGCTTCCTGCGCGCGCTGGCCCGCGGCTGGCGAGAGGCGCTGGCCGACCCGGCGGCGGCAGTCGAAATCATCAAGCGCCGCGAGCCGCTGATTGACGCCGAGGTCGAGACGGCGCGCCTGAAGATGGCCATCGAGAAACACTTCTTGACCGAGGAGGTGAAGAAGAACGGCTTCGGCGCGGCTGATCCCGAGCGACTGGCCAAGAGCATCGAGCTGGTGGCCGAGGGCTTCGAGCTGCCCAGCACGCCTAAAGCCGAGGAAGTCTATACCGACAAGTATCTACCGGCCAAAGAGCTGCGCATGCCGCCCGGGATGTAGCTTCGCCCGACCGGCCCTCGCGGGTCACTCGAACCCGCGAGGGCCACCTTTGTCCGCAACCATCATGGCATCGTCCACTCCCTGCGTCGCTCTGCACGACGTATCAGTGGTCTACCAGGGCGACGATGGGCGCGAGGTGCACGCGCTGGAGGGCGTGTCGTTGTCCATCGCCCAGGGCGAATTCGTGGCCATCGCCGGCCCTAGCGGCTGCGGCAAGACCACCATCCTTAAGCTCGTCTCCGGCCTGATGCCGGCCACGCGTGGCCGGGTGCTGATTGACGGCGCGCCGGTGCGCGGGCCACAGAAGAACGTCGGCATGGCCTTTCAGAACCCAACGCTCCTGCCCTGGCGCAACGCGCTGGAGAACGTGCTGCTGCCGCTGGAAGTGGTCGAGCCACACCGTCGCGCTTTTCGCCAAAAGAAACGCGAATATGAAGGGCGCGCGTTGGAACTTTTGAAGCTGGTAGGGCTGGACGGCTTCGCCAACAAACCGCCCTACCAGCTCTCCGGTGGCATGCAACAGCGCGTCTCGCTCTGCCGCGCGCTCATCCATGAGCCGGAGATCCTGCTGCTGGACGAGCCCTTCGCCGCGCTCGACGCCTTCACCCGCGAGGAGCTGTGGGGCGTGCTGCAATCGCTCTGGCAGGCACGGCGCTGCACGGTCATCCTGGTGACGCACGACCTGCGCGAGGCGGTCTTCCTGGCTACTACGGTGTACGTGATGAGCAAGCGGCCCGGCCGGCTGACGCACGTCACGCACATCGAGTTGCCGCGCCCGCGCGCGCCGGAGCACATGTTCGAGCCGCGGTTCAACGACTACGTGCATGACATCTACACCCGCATCGGCGAGGTGCGCATATGAAACCTGCTTCTCCGCTGCGGCGCATCCTGCCGCCGGTCGTTGCCATCATCCTGTTCTTCTTGATCTGGGAAGTGGGCTGCCTGGTGCTAGGCGTGGATGAGTTCATCCTGCCGCGCCCCAGCGTCGCGATTGCCGCTTATTTCCAGTGGCAGGAGGCGATCTGGCCGAATGCGCTGCAGACGTTATTCACCACCCTGGTCGGCCTGGGGCTGGCCATCTTGGCCGGCACAGTGATCGGCGCGCTGATCGGCTACTCAGCGCTGATCTACGATGCGTTGTATCCGCTGCTGGTCGCATTCAACTCGATCCCGAAGGCGGCGCTGGTGCCGGTGTTCGTGATCTGGTTCGGCGTAGGCACGCTGCCGGCGGTGCTCATCGCCTTCCTGATCTCGTTCTTCCCCATCGCGGTCAACGTCGCCACCGGCATCGCCACGGTAGAGCCGGAGCTGCGCGACGTGCTGCGTTCGCTGGGTGCCAGCAAGCTCGACTTGTTCTTGAAAGTCGGCTTCCCGCGCACGCTGCCGTATTTCTTCGCCTCGCTCAAGGTGGCGGTGACGCTGGCCTTTGTCGGCTCAGTCGTCGCGGAGTTGGGCGCGTCCAACCGCGGCATCGGCAATATGATGGTGATCGCCAGTTCGCGCTTCGACGTGCCGCTGGTGTTCGCCGGCTTGATGGTCGTTGCGCTAATGGGCATCGCGCTCTATGCCGCTTTCGCCTTCCTAGAGCGTCGCGTGGTAAGTTGGGCGTATCGCTAGCACATGAGCTGGAGTCACTACCTGATGCCGGAAACGCTGGAGGAGGCGGTGCGTTTGCTGGCCGCATACGATGGACGCGCGCGCGCCGTCGGCGGCGGCACTGACTATTTCGTGGACGAAGCGCACCAGCCGGCACCGGAGGTGCTGGTGGACGTGACGCGCATCGCCGGTTTGCGCCGCATTTGGGAGCAAGACGGCTACATCGTCATCGGCTGCGGCGCGTCGCACGCGCAGATCGTCGCATCGCCCGTGGTGCAGGCGCACGGCACGGCGCTGGTCGAGGCCTGCGGGCAGATTGGCGGGCCGCAGGTGCGCAACGTCGCCACGCTGGCCGGCAACATCGCCCATGCCCTGCCGGCAGCCGATGGCTCCATCGCTTTGCTGGCGCTGGACGGCGAGGCACTGGTTGCCTGGGCCGAAGCCGGCGCTTTGATCCAAGCGTGGCGGCCGCTGACGCAACTCTTCCGCGGGCCGGGGCAATCGGCCATAGACAGCACGCGCCAAGTGCTGGCAGCGGTGCGCTTCCGCGCTCGCGCAGCGATGGAAGGTTCGGCCTTCGCCCGCGTGATGCGCCCGCAGGGCGTGGCGCTGCCGATCATGGGGCTGGCTGTGCGCGTGCGCCTGGGCGACGATGGCGTCATTGCCGACGCGCGCATTGCGCTGGGCCCGGTCGCGCCGACACCGTTCCGCGCCCGAAGGACCGAAGACTTCTTGCGCAGTCGGCAGCCTGATGCGCTCACGCTGCGCGAAGCGACAAATACGCTCTTGAGCGAAACACACCCGCGCACCAGCCCACACCGCGCCACCGCCGAATACCGGCGTGAGGTGATCCCGGTGTTGTTCGAAGAAGCGATCGGCAAAGCGCTGCAGCGTGCCGGCGCAAAAGTGGCCGCATGACGTTCGTGAGAAACGAGGGAGGATGAATCAGATGACGCAGGCGACAATGAACGGACTGACGACGCGCACGGCGCAGTTGGCGTTTACGGTGAACGGCCGGCCGGTGACTGTGGACGTGCGGCCTTCGGCCTTCTTGGCCGATGTGCTGCGTGAACAGCTCGGCCTGACCGGCGTGAAGATCGGCTGCAACGAGGCTGAATGCGGTATTTGCACCGTGCTGGTGGACGGCATGCCGGTGAATTCTTGTATCTACCCTGCTCTGAAAGCCAACGGCGCACGCGTGGAGACGATCGAGGGCTTGGCCTGCGACGGCCAACTTCACCCACTGCAGCAAGCCTTCATCGAGCAGGGCGCCGTGCAATGCGGCTTCTGCACGCCGGGGCTGATCATGACGGCCAAGGCGCTGCTCGACGCCAATCCCCACCCCAGCGACGACGACATCAAGCACGCGCTGAAGGACACCTATTGTCGCTGCACCGGCTACGTCAGCGTGATCGCTGCGATCAAGCAGGCTGCCGGCCAAAATGGACATCTGACATTACCGGAGACGCGCCCGGCGCTGAATGTGGTCGGCAAGCCGCTGCCGCGCCCCGATGCCATCGCCAAAGTGACCGGCGCGGCCAAATACACCGACGACTACACCTTCCCGGACATGCTGCACGCGTGCACGCTGCGCGCCGGCATTCCCCACGCGCGCATCGTGCGCATCGAAACGTCGAAGGCGAAAGCGCTGCCCGGCGTGGTCGCTGTGCTCACCCACGAAGACGTGCCCGGCGCGAAGAATCACGGCCTGGTGTATCAAGATTGGCCGGTGCTGTGCTACGACAAGGTGCGCTACGTCGGCGATGCCGTCGCCATCGTCGCTGCGGAGACGCGCGAGATCGCCGAGCAGGCGCTGCGCCTGATCGAGGTCGAATACGAGCCGCTGCCCGTGGTGGACGACCCCGTGACGGCGCTCTCTCCAGATGCGCCGAAGGTGCATGCGCAGGGCAACTTGCTCAAACACATCCATGTCGAGAAGGGCGACATCGAGCACGGCTTCGCCGAGGCCGACGTGATCGTCGAGGGTGAGTACGAGACGGCGACGACCGAACACGCCTTCCTAGAGCCGGAGTGCGCGATTGGCCGCCTCACGGACGACGGGCGCATCGAAGTGTATGTCGGCTCGCAGATCCCCTACGCCGACCGCAAGCAGATCGCCGCGGCGCTTGGCGTGCCCGAATCGCAGGTGCGCGTGATCGGCACGTTGATCGGCGGCGGGTTCGGCGGCAAAGAGGACATCGCCGGGCAAATTCACGTGGCATTGCTGGCGCGCGCCACCGGCCGGCCGGTCAAGATGCTCTACCGGCGCAGCGAGTCGCTCATCTTCCACCCCAAGCGCCACGCCGTGAAGTTTAAACTCAAGGTCGGCGCGAAGCGTGACGGCACGTTCACCGCCATGCGCATCGAGCTGTGGGGCGACACCGGCGCATATGCCAGCCTGGGCGATAAGGTGATGACCCGCGCTGCCACGCACGCCAGCGGCCCTTACGAAGTGCCGCACGTTAAGATTGATTGCTACGCGGCCTACACCAACAACGTGCCGGCCGGCGCCTTCCGCGGCTTCGGCGTCACGCAGTCGTGCTTTGCCATCGAATCGGCCATTGATGAACTGGCGCACAAGCTGAACTTGAACCCGATCGAAATCCGGCGCAAGAATGCGCTGCGGGTGGGTTCGACCACCAACACCGGCGCACTCATCCGCGAAAGCTGCGGCCTGCTGGAGTGCATCGAGAAGGTGGAAGGCGCGCTGAAGCACGACCTGAGTCAAGTCGAAGGTTGCGGAGGCGCGCCGTGGGTCTTCCGCCGTCCCGACAAACCCGACTGTGTCTACGCTTGGGGCTTCGCTGCCGCCTACAAGAACACCGGCCTTGGCGGTGGAGCGAACGATTGCTCCACGGTCGAGGTCGAAGCGTTCGGCGATGGCAGCGTGGAGGTGCGCACCAGCGCCGCAGAGATCGGTCAGGGGCTGGTAGCCGTGCTCGCCAGCATCGCCGCCGAGGAGTTGGGCCTACCCTACACCCAAGTGCACGTGCTGCTCTCCGACACCGACTTGACGCCGGACGGTGGGCCAACCACAGCCTCGCGCCAGACCTATGTGACCGGCAACGCAGCGCGCTTGGCCAGCATCAAGCTGCGCCAACAACTGGCCGCCGTGGCCGCGGAGATGCTGGACGCGCCGGCAGAGTCGCTGACCTTCCGCGAGGGGCAGGTACGCGCCGGCGACCGCGCCATCAGTTTTGCCGAGGTCGTGCAACAAGCGCACGCCGAGGGGCAATCCACGCGCCTGAGCCATCTCTACGAAGCACCCAAGACGCAGCCCTTGGGAACCGGCGGCGACATGCACGTCGCCTTCAGCTACGCCGCCCAGGCCGCGCTGGTGGAGGTGAACGAGCGCACCGGCGAGGTCGCCTGTCTGAAGGTGATCAGCGCCACCGACGTGGGCCGGGCGATCAACCCGCTCGCCCTGCAAGGGCAAATTGACGGCGGCATCGTGATGTGCATCGGCAACGCGCTGACCGAGGAGTTCATCCAGGAGAAAGGCATCCCCTATACCAACCGGCTGGCGCGCTACAAGATGCCCAGCATCCGCCACACGCCGGAGATCGTCTCGTTCATCGTGGAAGACCCGGCCGCCGACGGGCCATACGGAGCCAAGGGCGTGGGCGAAATCTCCAGCATCCCCACCACGCCGGCCATCACCAACGCCATCTACACCGCGACCGGCGTGCGCGTGCGGCGTTTGCCGGTGGATCAGGACTGGCTGCTGCAAGCGATGAAGCGCCGGCACCAAACACACACGTCATGAGCGCAGCGACTCCGATAGATTTCATCGTCTGATGACGAGTTCCTGTCCCGGCCGGATCAGACAGTTGGCGGTGAGGTTGTTCTGGCGGATCAGGGCATCCACCGAGATGTTGAACCGCGTGGCGATCGCCCAGCACGAATCACCCTGCTTCACGGTGTAGGTCATCGCACTAGTTTGAGCTGCCGGCGTGTCGGTAGGTTGCGGCGCGGGCGTCTCCGTCGGCGGAGGCGGCGTGTCGGTCGGCAAGGGCGAAGGCGATGGCTCGCTCGTCGCCGTGGCAACCGGTGGTGCGGTTTGGGTCGCTGTGGCTACTGCCGCAGGCAACACATCGGTCGCCGGCTCGGTAGCAATGATCGGCGTCGGCATGACCGGCCGCGCCGACGAATCGCGGATCGCGCCGGAGCCGGCGATGGCAATCGCCAGCAAGGCTGTAACGCCAAGCACCGTCCCCAGGATGAGCGCCAGGCTCAACAGGCCACGAGAGCGCGAGCGCGAAGCCGAGATGGCGATCGGGCGCTTCGCCGTGCTCGCCTTTGGCTTGTATGGCGCAGCAGGCTTGGATGCAGAGGTGGGCCGAGGCCGCGGCTGATAGGCCGCGCCCTGCGATCTGGGCTTGAACTCCGCTTTGGGCGTTGAAGCGGCACCGGTGGCGCCTGGTGCACTGAATGAGCGCTGCACTGTGGACTCATGCCCTTCTTCTGGTGTGACGCGCTCAGTGGCCGGTGCGTCCGGCGCTTCACCCACGACCGGCGGCGGGGAAGCGGGCTCGACCGGCGCAGCGCGCGCCTCATCCGCCGGCTCGGCAGGCGTCGCAGGCGAGGCAACCGGAGGAGGCGACGGGGGCTCAGAATGCGAGAGCGGTTGTGGCGACGACTCAGGAGGTGGGGTCGCGGGTGGCTTGGGCTGCGCGGGCTTCGCAGGCTGGGCGGGGGTGGGCCGGAAGGAGATCGCTCGCTTGGACGAGCCGGCGTCGGACGGGCCAAACACATAGCCGCAAATGTCGCAACTCGTCGCATTTGCCGGATTGGTCGAACCGCAGGACGGACAACGCCGCTTCTGTTTGGGCTGTGAACTCACGTCGCTTTCCTCCTTGCGTCAGCAGGCCACCGAGGATGCTGCCATCCCGTTCATGGGCTGGGCGTCGCCGTGCTGGCAGGTCGCCGGCGCCAAACGAAAGCGCGCGCGGCGCTGGGCGGGCTGACCTCGACATACACGCGCTGGCCGGTGCCTGGCTCGATGCCCACAAACCGCTTCACCTGCACCCACCAGGCGATCTCGCGCTCTTCCCAGTCGCCGAGGATGTCCTGTGTGAGCTTGAGCGAAGTCGCCTTGGTCTCGAAGATCGGCACGGTGATCGCGCCCGACGGCTGCACCTGCACGACATACCATTCGTTCTCCTGGAGCAGCCCGACCGTCAACCATTGTAGCGTCACGATCTCTTGCGTGCCACTGATCTGCGCGCCATCCGCCGGTAGCATGACGATGGGAGCGTTGTAGCCGGCGCGCGGCGTCGGCGTCTGCAACACGAACGGGGTGGGAACCAAGGTCGGCGTCGGCGTGGCGAAGGTGATCGTCAGCACCTGGTTCATGCGAATCAGACAGTTCGTGTCCAAGTTGTTTTGCTGCATCAGCAGCTCGACCGTTACGTTGAACTTCTGGGCAATCTCGCTGCAGGTATCGCCGCCCTTCACCACGTACACGATCTGCGCCGGCAACGTCGCCGTGGGTTCTCCGGGAGCGGACGCAGCCGTCTGAGGCGGCGCCGCGCCCGGCAGCAGCGTCGCAGTGGGGAGCGGCGTGGGCGAGGGCACAGGGATCAGCAACTTGTCACCAGCGCGAATCAGGCAGCGCTCGGTATCGAGGTTGTTGAGCGCGGCGAGTTCGTCCAGCCGGACGGTGAAGCGCTGCGCGATGCCGCTGCACGTGTCGCCGAACTGCACGGTGTATTCGCGCGGCGGGATCGGCGTGGGTGACGACGCCGGCGTCGCGGTCGGCGGCTCGGCGGTGGGCGTCGGCGTAGCGGGCAATTGCGGCCCGCCGGCGATCACACCGTTCTCCGTGGCCGCCGGATCCTGAATGACGACCTCGACAGTGGGCTCGGGCGAAGCTTGAGTCAGTCCGATGCCCTGCGCAAGCAGCAACGCACCGACGATGACAAAGGCGATGACGGCCACCACGCCGATCACGCCCCAGGGAATCTGCGCCAGGGGCGAGCGTGTGTGCTGCTGCGCGAGCCGGCTCGTGCTGGAGGGACGCGGGCGGTTTCGGGGCGGGCGCTGCTCAGCAACTGATCTTGCCTCCAATTGCGCGCGCGGGATGGCCTGCGTGGTGCCGAACTCGTGACCGCAGATCTCGCACACTTGCGCATCTTCTGCGGCGCGCGAGCCGCAAGAAGGGCAGCGTTTGTAACGTGATTTCGGAGGGCTGCTCATAGGGAGCAACCGGCAACCGGCCCAAGCCGGCGGCCGGTCACTTTACTCCATCCAATCCTAGGGCGGCTGCATTCCCCTGCATGGCCGCCAGGACGATGCCGATGTGCTCATCGAGCGGGACGCCGAGCGCTGCCGCGGCGCGCTCGATCTCGTCGCGGTGCACGCCAGCGGCGAAGGCCTTCTCCTTCCACTTCTTCTTCACCGACGACACCTGCACATCGGCGATGTTCTTCGTCGGACGCACGAACGTGACCGCAGCGATGAAGCCGGTCAGCTCGTCCACGGCGACCAGCGCGCGCTCCATGTCATTCTCGGGCTGAACGCCGGTCAATTCGGGCGCATGGGCGGCGATGCCGTGCAGGATCACCTCCGGCCAGCCCTGTTCGCGCAAGTAAGCGATGCCGACGTTCGGGTGACCCCGGCCGTCCAGGTTGGGATGCCGCTGGTAGTCGAAGTCGTGAATCAAACCGAGCAGCCCCCACAGCTCTGGGTCGCCGCCGAAGCGCGGCGCGTAGGCGCGCATGGCGGTCTCGACGGACAGCATGTGCCGGATCAAGGCAGGGTCGGTCGTCCACTCCGTGACGATGGCCCAGGCGGCATCGCGGTTATATCGAGAATCGCTCATGGTGAGGCAGAAGAGTGTAGCAGATTCACCGGCGGCTAAATGATCGGCAACGGCTCGCCCAGCACCGGCAGCGGCCGGGCGACGAACAGATCCCAGAACGCCTTCAACGTCGCGCCGATCTCCCGGATCTGAAACCAGGGCATGCGGGCGTAGCGGCGCTCGTCGGCGGGGTAGCCGACGGCGGCCACGCCGAGCGCGCTGCAGGTGAAGATCGCGCGGTCGAGGTGATACGCCTGCGTCACCAATACAGCGTTGCGCAGGCCGAAGATGTAGCGGGCGCGATAGCACGTGTCGTAGGTGCTACGGCCGGCGTAATCGAGCACGATGTCCGCGTCCGGCACACCTAGTTCGCGCGCCGTCCGGCGCATGACCTCCGGTTCGTTGTAGTTGGCGAAGCGGTTGTCGCCGCTCATCAGCAGCTTATCCACCACGCCGGCCTTGTAGAGCGCCACCGCCGACGCGATGCGGTCATACAGCACGGCGCTGGGCCGGCCGTTGCGCACCTCTGCCCCGAACACGATGGCCACGCGATGATGCGGCACTGCCTCGGGCGCAGCGTAGATCCGGCTTCGCGCGAATGCCATCGTGAACCCGCGCGCCAGCAGCGGAACAGCGATCAGCAAAATTGCAGCCAGCAAAACTATGCGCCTGATCACAAACCGCATTGTATGCGACGCTCACCACTCCCCCACTCCCGACTCCCCACTCACCCCCACCACTCACAGCTCATAGCTCACAGCTCATAGCTCACCGCCGCTTCGCCAGCTTGTCGGGCGTGAACGCATCCGGCAGCAGCTCGCCGACGGTGGTGAGCGTGTAATTGCCCCGCGCGTCGGCTTGGATGACGATGGTGTCCAGGCTGAACTCGCCCATGAACTGCCGGCATGCGCCGCATGGTGAACCACCGTTGTCGGTGACGACGGCGATGGCGATGAACTCGCGCTCGCCTTCGCTGATCGCTTTGACGTAGGCCGTGCGCTCGCTGCAGATGGCCAGGCCGTACGACGCGTTCTCCACGTTCACGCCGCTGTAGACATTGCCCGAGCCGGCCAGCAGCGCCGAGCCGACGCGGTAGCGCGAGTAGGGCGCGTGAGCATACTTCCGCGCGCGATTAGCCACCTCGATGAGCACGCGGATGACTTCTTCAGGCAGCCCGCCCTGCAGCGGCGTTGTTGATGGGGTTGGGGAGTTGCTTGTGCTCCGGCGGCGCGTCGTCCGCCGCGCGGAGTCGCTCTTGCGTTGCTTGCTGCTGCGCGTCTGGCTGGCGCGGCGCATGTGTCACCTTCACTTTCAATATTCGCCGGTCGTTGACGGCAAGCACTTCGAAGACAAATTCGCCGTACTCGAACTTCTCACCGGCGACCGGCACTTTGCCCAATTGGTCGTAGATGAAGCCGCCCAGCGTGTCGCTTTCGCCCTTGGGCAGCTCGATCCGGAGCAGCTCGCCAGCGTCCTCGATGTTCATGCCGGCGTCGAGGATGTAGCCGTTGCCCTCCGGCAGCGGCACGATATCCGGCTCCTCGGCGTCGTATTCGTCCTGGATCTCGCCGACGATCTCTTCCAGGATGTCCTCGATGGTCACCAGGCCAGCCGTGCCGCCGTACTCATCCACCACAATGGAGACGTGCACGCGGCGCTTCTGCAGTTCGTGCAGCAGCTCGATCACGCGCTTGGACTCCGGCGTGAAATACACCGGGCGCAGCATCTTCTCCAGCGGCGGCTTCGCGCCGTCGCGCAGCGCGGCCAGCATGTCCTTGGCGTAGAGGATGCCGATGATCTCGTCAATCGTGCCACGATAGACAGGGATGCGCGAGTGACCGGCGGAGATGACTACATCGAGCGCTTCGTCAAACGGCGTGTTGACCTCCAGCGCTACCATCGCGATGCGCGGCACCATCACCTCGCGCGCGACGGTGTCGCCGAAATCCAGCACCGAGAGGATCATCTCCTTCTCGCCTTCCTCGATCAAGCCCTCCTCTTCGCCGGCGTCCACCATCGTCTTGATCTCTTCCTCGGTGACGAGCGTGGCGCCTTCGCGCTTCTGGCCGCCCATCGGGATGGAGAGCAGGTTGCTCAACACCACGGCGAAGCGCACGAACGGCGCGAGCACCACGCTCATTACCTGCATCGGGCGAACCAGCGCCAGCGCGAGCGGCTCGGTGTAGCGCAGCGCCAACGCTTCCGGCACCAGCCGGCCAAAGACGAACAGGAAGAGCGCAGCGGCGAGGGCAACGATCAGAAAGGCGATGACTTGCGCTGCCTCCGGCGGCAACTCAGCGAAGGTCGTGGTCAGCCAGCCGAGCACCGGCGGCGTGAACCCGAGCGCAGCGATGCCGGCGGCGAGCACCAGCCCCAACAGCGCACCCACCTCCGCCGTCGCCAACAGGCGGCCGGAATTCTCGGTGAGCTGCTGGATCGCCCGCGCAGAGGTGACTCCCTTCTTCTCCAGCTCGACCAAGCGCGGGCGACGCATGTTGATCAGCGCACTGCGGGCGACGGCGAAGAATGCCCGCACTGCAGCGGCCAACACGAACAGTAAAACGACCATGGCGACGACTCTCTACACTACTCCGTCCGAACGCGAACCGACCCGAATTTCGCTTCGGGCTCTACGCCTTCGGATCCCCCAATTTGCGGATCACGCGCGCCGGCACGCCGACGGCCAGCGTCGCGTCGGGCACGTCTTTGGTGACGACCGCGCCGGCGCCGGTGCGCGCGCGCTCGCCCACGGTGACCGGCGCCACAAGCATCGTGTCACTGCCGATGAATGCATGGTCACCGATGACCGTCCGGTTCTTCTTCACGCCGTCGAAGTTGCATGTGATTGTGCCGGCGCCGATGTTGACGTGTTCCCCTACGGTGGCGTCGCCCAGATAGCTGAAGTGCCCCATGTGGCTACCGGCGCCGAGGGTGCTGTTCTTGATTTCTGCGAAGTTGCCGACATGCGCGCCTGCGCCGACGTGCGCGCCGGGCCGCAGGTGCGAGAACGGCCCAATGTGCACGTCGTCCTCCACGCGCGAATGCTCGATCATGGACTGCACGATTTGCACGCGGTCGCCGATCTGCGACTCGACGATGTAGGAGTTCGGCCCGATCTGGCAGTCGCTCCCGATGCGCGTGCGGCCGACCAGGTGGGTGTTGGGCAGGATGACGGTATCTGCGCCGATCTCCACACCCTCCTCGATGTAGGTGGTCTCAGGATCGGCGATGGTCACGCCGTTGAGCATATGCTGGCGGGTGATGCGCCGGCGCAACGCACGCTCGGCGTCGGCCAAATCCACGCGCGTGTTGATGCCGATGCATTCATCGCGGTCGTCTGTGGTCAGGGCACGCACCTCGCGGCCATCGGCGACGGCAATCTCGATCAGGTCGGTGAGGAAGTATTCGCCTTTCTGCGGATTGGGGCGAATGCGCTTCAAGGCATCCCACACCCATGCGCCGTCGAAGCAATACGCGCCCACGTTTAGTTCGCGAATGGCGAGCTGCGCCGGCGTGCACGACACCTCTTCGACAACCGCCAACACCCGCTCGCCCTGCGCATCGCGGATCACCCGTCCAAACCCACGCGGATTGTCCGAGATCAAGGTGAGCATCGCGATTGCTGCGCCGCTGCGCTCGCGCAGATCCATGAGACGGCGCAGCGTCTCGGGCCGCAGGAGCGGCATGTCGCCATAAGTGACGACGATCTGTGTTGCGCCGGCGGCGCACGCTTCGGCGTGCATCACGGCGTGGCCGGTGCCCAGTTGTTCGGCCTGCAGCGCGAAGATGGCACGTTCGCCAACTGCGGCGCGCACCGGCTCGGCGCCATGCCCGATGACGACGACGGGCGTCGTTCCCGTAGCGCGAGTGGCAATCGTAATGCAGTGATCTATGAGGGGGCGGCCGGCCAGGCTATGCAGGATTTTGGGGCGCTTCGATTTCATGCGCGTCCCCATGCCGGCGGCGAGCACAACAGCGCGGGTGTTGGCGTGCGGATGGTCCGGTTCGTCAGACATCATCTGAATTGAAAATTGAGAACCGAGAACCAGGCGCCGTCCGGTGCCCGGTCCTCGATTCTCAATTCTACTGGGGCGGCTGGATTCGAACCAACGAATGTCGGATCCAGAGTCCGATGCCTTACCACTTGGCGACGCCCCATTGTTGCGCTGCTGTGCAGCGCAAATATTCTACCATCGGCGACGGTGAAGCGCCTAATGCGAGGTGCATTTCGCGAATAGGGGCAAACCGCCGCACGGTAGGGCACGGACGCCGTTCCGTGCCCTCTGTTCCGTGCCCGTGCGCGTCGGCGCGCTGCGGTAGCCCATGCAGGCCATTCAGAGCGCGCCCTATAGCCCCCCGCTGACGAACGCGACCCCTAATGCGCTCCGAGCGCGTCAGGCGCTACTCGCTCAAATGTCGCGCGGGTCATCGGTCATCATCACCAAGCGCGGCTTGAAGCGCGCGATGATGTCCACCAAGTCGCTCTGAGCGGCCATCACTTCGTTGATGTTCTTGTAGGCTTGCGGCGCTTCGTCCAGCCCGCCACCCAGCAACTTGACACCGCGCTCGCGCAGATACTCGTCGCGCATCTTTTTGGTGATGCTCTTGAACGCCTCGTTGCGGCTCATCTGCCGGCCGGCGCCGTGCGAGGCACTGTTCAGCGAGGCCGGGTTGCCCTTGCCGCGCACCACGTAGCCCACGTCGCCCATTGTGCCCGGGATCACGCCCAGCACGCCTTTGCCGGCCGGCGTCGCGCCCTTGCGATGCACGTAGACGCGCCGGCCATCGGGCAGCGTCTCCTCCCAGGCAAAGTTGTGGTGGTTCTCCACCGTAGCCAGCACCTCCAGGCCGGCGGCCTTGGCGATTTGCTTGTGAATGATGCGATGGTTGGCCGAGGCGAAGCGCCCCGCCAAGTTCATCGCCACCCAGTACTCCTGGCCGGCTTCGCTGTCCATGTCCAGCCAGGCCAGATGCGCCAGGTCTTTGCTCAGCTCCGGGTGCAACTGGCGCGCCAGCTTGCTGTAATGTTCGGCGATCTGAAAGCCCACGCCACGGCTGCCGCTGTGCGAGAGCAGGGCCAGGTACTTGCCGGGCTGCAAGCCTAATTGCGGATCGAACTCCACCACCTCAAGCTGGCCGAACTCGACGAAGTGGTTGCCGCTGCCGGACGTGCCGAGCTGCGGTATGCCCTTGGTCTCTTTCAAATGTCGCAGCAGCGGCGTGGCCTGCCAGTCCGGGTCATCCAGGATGGGATCTTCGCGCGGCGGCTTCCACTCCGCGCCGGCGCCGAAGCGCGTGTTCTCGCGCAGCACCTTCTCGAAGCGCCCTTCCTGCTGGTCGAGCAGGTTCGGCGGCGCGTCGAAGACGCTCAGTCGCATGCGGCAGGCGATGTCCACACCCACCGCATACGGGATGACGGCGTCTTCCGTCGCCAGCACGCCGCCGATAGGCAAGCCATAGCCGACGTGCGCGTCGGGCATGAGCGCGCCGGCCACGCTGACGGGCAGGCGCATCGCGTTGTCCATTTGCGCGCGCGAGCCGGCGTCAATGTGCTCCTCGCCCCACACCGCGTAGGGTAGCGGCGTCTGTCGAACCTCACCCTTGGTCTTTACTTTCGTCACGTTCACTATCGTAACTCAATTTGCACGGCAAGGGGTGTGTGAGCCGCCACGACCTACTGGGCGCTCTTCCGTCACCTCAGCCTGCCGCAGCAATGTTTATACTTCTTGCCGCTGCCGCTCTCGCCAAGTCGTATGCGTGGTGTCAACTTGCATGCGCCACCTTCTTTTCAGAATTAGCCACGCCCGTTCCGGGCGCCGAAACGTGCGCCAAGCGCTTTCGTATCGAAAGCATCTGGAATGTTTGTGCGTCCGTGAGAATCAGCGCTTCGCGGGAGTGGTCGCTTCATCCAGGGCGTTCGATGCGCCTACGAATCTCACCAGTCATCCTGCGTCATCGGCGGCAAGCGCGGCGCCTCCTCCGCTTCAACGGCGGCCATCGTTTCGCGCGCCGGCGATGCAGGCAACGCCGGCTCCGGTGGCAGCGTCGCCTTGATCTCGGCGAGCTTCCGCAGCGCATCCATCAGACGCTGCTTCCATTGATCCGGCGTCCCGCTGCGCAGAAAGGACACTTGCGTCCGGCCGATCAGCGCGTCGTCGCCGATCGCGCGGCGCACGCGGCGCAAGTCCATCCGGCCGATGGCGTCGGCGCGAATGGTGAAGCGGTTGCCGTCGGTGGTGATGCTCTGCGCGCCGAGTGCGTTGGCGAGTAGCTTCAGGCGCAGTTGATAGGTCAAGTTGCGCGCGGCTTGCGGCAGCTTGCCGAAACGATCCTCCAGTTCTGCCTCGAACGCGCGTATCTCCTCTTCGCTGGTCAGGCTGGCGGCGCGGCGATACAACTGCACGCGCAGCGTCGCATCGCCAATGTAGCTCTCCGGCAGGCCCACGGTGAGCGGCAAGTCAATCGTCACGGCCTTCGGCTCCGGCGGCGGAGGAGGCGCGCCGTCGCGCAGGGCGCGCAGTGTCTGCACCTGGTTGGCCAGCAGGCGCATGTACAAGTCGAAGCCGATCGCGGCGATGTGGCCGCTCTGCTTCGCGCCGAGCAGCTCGCCCGCGCCGCGCAGCTCCAGGTCGCGCATAGCGATGGAGTAGCCGGCGCCGATGCCGGCCGCTTCGCGCAGCGTCGCCAGCCGCTCGCGCGCTTCGGGCGTCATCTGCGATTGGCGGTCGTGCAAGAAGTAGGCGTAAGCCTGTACGGTCGAGCGCCCGACGCGCCCGCGCAATTGGTACAGCTCGGCCAGCCCGAAGTGATCGGCGTGATCCACGATGATGGTGTTGGCGTTCGGGATGTCCAGGCCACTCTCGATGATGTTGGTGCACAGCAGCACGTCTATCCGATCCGGCGCAGCGCTGCCTTCGGCGAAGCGCGCCATCACCTTCGCCAGGTCGCGTTCGTTCATCTGGCCATGGGCCACGGCGATGTTGGCCTCCGGCACGAGCCGGCGCAGCTTCTGCTCGACGAGGTGAATGGTCTGCACGCGGTTGTGCACGAAGAACACCTGGCCCTCGCGATCGAGTTCGCGGCGGATGGCCTGCTGCACGATGGCATCGTCCCACGGGCCGATGAAGCTGATGATGGGCAGGCGCTCTGCCGGTGGCGTCTCGATGCGGCTGATGGCGCGCACACCGCTCAGCCCTAGGTACAACGTGCGCGGGATGGGCGTGGCGGTCAGGGTGAGCACATCCACCTCGGTGCGCATGCGCTTCAACTTCTCCTTGGCGGCTACGCCGAAGCGATGCTCTTCGTCAATGATGAGCAGGCCGAGGTCTTTGAACTTCACTTCCTTGCCGAGCAGCGCGTGCGTGCCGATCACGATGTCCACCGTGCCGTCGCGCAGCCCTTCGAGCACTTCGCGCTTCTCCGCCGGCGTGCGAAAGCGCGACAGCACCTCGATGCGAATTGGATACGACGCCAGCCGCTGCGTGAAGGTGTTCCAGTGCTGCTGGGCGAGCACCGTCGTCGGCACGAGCACAGCGACCTGCTTGCCGTCTTGCACGGCCTTGAACGCCGCCCGCAGCGCGACCTCGGTCTTGCCGAAGCCCACATCGCCCACCACAAGCCGATCCATCGGCTGCGGCTTCTCCATGTCGGCTTTGACCTCGCGGATCGCTTGAAGCTGGTCGTCGGTCTCGATGAAGGGGAAGGCCGACTCCATTTCGATCTGCCAGGGCGTGTCTTTGCTGAACGGCGGACGCCTGGCCAGCTCGCGCTCGGCGTAGAGCTGCAGCAGCTCGCGTGCCAGCTCGGCGGCCGCGCCGCGCGCCTTCTGCTTCTCGCGCTCCCACTGGCCGCTGCCGAGTTTGTCGAGGCGCGGCGGCGCGTCGTCGCTGCCCACGTAACGCGTCACTCGGTCGAGCTGGTGCAGCGGCACGTAGAGCCGGTCGCCGTCGGCGTATTCGAGCAGCAAGTATTCGCGCTCGCCCTCGACCGGATGGGCCGCCGTGCCGGTGTTGACGGTGAGCCGTACTAGCCCGCGGTAGATGCCGATGCCATAGTCCTCGTGCACCACGGCGTCGCCCGGTTGCCAGTCGGAGAACGCCTTCTCCGGCGCGGCCTTGCGCGCGCGTGTGCGCAGAAACCACTCCGGTCGCACGTAGCCGTAGATCTCTGCGTCGGTCAACAGAATGAATTGAAAATTGAAAATTGAAAATTGAGAATCGTCACCGTCCTCTTTTTCAATTTTCAATTTTGCATTTTCAATTTCGAAGAGGAAGCCTGCGGGCAGCGCGGCGCCGATGAAGGTAAGCGCGCCCTGCGGCGGTTCGTCGAGCGCAGTTTGTGCAGCGATGGCTGTGTGTCGCTCTGACCACAATTCGGCCAATCGCGCCGCCTGCCGAGAAACCACAATCGTTTTCACCCGGTCGCCTTCGCTGCGCTGCGTCTTCAGGTAGTCCAGCAGCGGGGTGATCTGGCCGGCGAAGTGTGGGGGTTGGGCGAATTGCCTGGCCAACGGGTGCGCGCTCAGCGCGCCGGCTTCGCTTTGGCCGAGCACGAGCGTTTGAACGCGATCGCGCGCCGTCGCGAATTCATCCCAGGTGATGTAAGGCGCGCGCGCGTTGACAGCCATACCAGATTCAGCCAGCGTCTCGCGCTCGCGCCGGGCTCGCTCCTCTAGCGCACGCCACGCATCGCGCAGCTCTTCTTCGTCGTCAACTACCAGCAGCGCTTGGTCGTCGAGGTAGTCGAGGAGCGATTGGAGATTAGGAGATTGGAGATTGGAGATTAGAGATTCACCCTCAATCTCCGATCTCCAATCTCTAATCTCTCCCATGTCCAGCGGCGTGATGACCACGCGCTCCAGCGACTCGCTGCTGCGCTGTGTGCCCGGGTCGAAGGTGCGGATCGAATCGGCGACGTTGCCGAATAGCTCGATGCGCACCGGCAGCGGGTGCGCCGGCGACCACACATCTACGATGCCGCCGCGCCGGCTGAACGCGCCGATGCGTTCGACCACCGGCTCGCTCTCGTAGCCGATCTTCACCCAGTGCTCGAGCATGGCGTCCAGGTTGATCGTTGCGTCGCGCCGGATGACGCGCGTGTTCAACTTGAATGCTGACGCCGGCAGGACGGGATGCATCAGCGCGCGCGGGCTGGTGATGATGATTGATGATGAATGATTCGTCGCTCGACCCAGCGCAGCAAGAACGACCGATCGCTGGGCGATCACGTCACGCACCGGTGGGACGCTGTCGTAAAACGCGGTGTTCGGTTCGGCGAAGCGCAGCGGTGGCACATCGGCCAGGTTGCTCAGGGCGTCGGTCGCGATGCGCGATGCCTCGACCGAGGTGGTGACATAGACGATCGGCCGCTGCAAGTGGCGGTGCAAGGCAGCCAGGACGAACGGCCGCGCGGCGCGAGGTAGGCCGAGGCTACGCGGCGCGTGGCCCAGGCGAACGTCCTCGGCCAGGGCTTGCAGCGCCGGCGAGCCGGCGATGATCTCGGTAAGCCCGCGCAGCGACATGGAGAGTGATTGTAGTCACTTTCGAGCTTCTCCTCGCTACTTGCCGCGCGAAACGTTGCCCTCTTGCGAGCCGCGCCCACTCATCCCCTTATAATCACATCTTGCTACCGTTCGAACGCTATTTCCAGAACTCGGCGAACCCGATTCTGATTGCTCAACCATGTTCAAAAATCTTTTGACGAGACTCGTCGGCAGCGACAGTGACAAGGCCCTGGCGCGGCTCGGCCCGTTGGTCGAGCGCTGCAATGCGCTGGAGCCGGAGATGATGAAGCTGACCGACGCCGAGCTGCGCGCGAAGACCGACGAATTCAAGGCTCGCCTGGCCGACGGCGAAACGCTCGACGAC
>JANWYN010000141.1 GCA_025055235.1 Candidatus Roseilinea sp.
ACGAACGCGCCGAATTCGGTGATGCGCACCACCTTGCCGGTGTAGATGCCGCCCAGGGTCACCGAGCCGGTCAAGCTCTCGATCATCTCACGGGCTTTCTCGGCGCTTGGGCCGTCGGGCGAGGAGATGAAGACGCGCCCGTCGTCCTCGATGTCAATCTTCGCGCCGGTCTGATCCTGGATCGAACGCACGGTCTTGCCGCCCGGCCCGATGATCGTGCCCAGCTTCTCCGGGTCAATGTTGATGATCAACATGCGCGGCGCGTGCGGCTTCAGCGTCGGGCGCGGTTCGGGGATCACCTCCAGCATGCGCTCCAGAATGGCCAATCGCCCTTCGCGCGCCTGCGCCAGCGCTTGCTCGAGCACCTCGGTCGTCAGGCCGGCGATCTTGATGTCCATCTGCAGCGCGGTGATGCCCTTCTTCGTGCCGGCGACTTTGAAGTCCATGTCGCCGATGTGGTCTTCCAAGCCCTGAATGTCGCTGAGGATGGCGTAACCCTCGGAGAGGCCACCCGGCGCAGTGACCAAGCCCATCGCGATGCCGGCCACCGGCGCCCGGATCGGCACGCCGGCATCCATCAACGCCAGGGTGCTGCCACACACGCTGCCCATCGAGGTAGATCCGTTGGAAGACAGCACCTCGCTCACCACGCGCAGGGTGTAAGGAAACTCATCTTCGTCCGGGATGACCGGCAGGAGCGCCCGCTCGGCCAGCGCGCTGTGGCCGATCTCACGCCGGCTGCTGCCACGCAGCACCTTCGCTTCACCCGTTGAGAACGGGGGGAAGTTGTAGTGGTGCATGTAGCGCTTCTCTTCCTGCGGGTAGAGGCCGTCGAGCGGTTGGGCATCGGCCTTGCTGCCGAGCGTGACGATCGAGAGAATTTGCGTTTCGCCGCGGGTGAACAAACCGGCGCCATGCGCGCGCGGGCTGAGGTGATCGCCCACTTCCACCCAAATCGGGCGGATCTCCTTCAAGGTGCGCCCGTCGGGCCGGATGCCATCGCGCAAGATGCGCGTGCGCACGGCTTCGCTGGTCACGTCCTTGATCACTTGGTGCAGCTCATCGGCGTTGACGTCGCCGATGGATTGCATCTGCGCCAGCACTTCGCCCTCGATCGCATCCAGGATGGCCTGGCGCTCGGCCTTCTCCAGCTCTTGGTCAATCGTCTCTTGGACGCGGTTGCCCACTGCCTCGCGCACCCGCTGGTTGAAGGCTTCGTTGCGGCCGAACTTGGGATAGTCGGCCTTGGGCTTGCCGACCTCCTGGCGCATGACGTGCTGCATGGCAATGAACTCTTGAATCGAGTCGTGCGCCAGCTTGAGCGCGCGCACCATCGTCGCTTCGTCCACCTCGTTCGCGCCACACTCGACCATCACGATCGCGTCCTTCGTGCCGGCGACACGCAGGTCGAGGTCGCTGTACTGCATCTCCGGGATGGTCGGGTTGACGATCAGCTCGCCGTTGATCAGGCCGATGCGCACGGCGCCGACTGGGTTGTCGAACGGCACATCGCTGACCATGAGCGCGGCGCTGGCGGCGTTCACGGCCAGCACGTCAATGTCGTTGATCTGGTCATGCGACAGCGCGGTCACGATGATCTGCACGTCGTTGCGCAAGTCGTCGGGGAACAACGGGCGCAGCGGCCGATCCACCAACCGAGCGATTAGGATCGCCGCCTCCGGCGGCCGGCCTTCACGGCGGAAGTAGCTGCCGGGGATGCGGCCGGCAGCGTAGAGCCGCTCTTCGTACTCCACGCTGAGCGGGAAGAAATCAATCCCCTGCCGCACGGATTTGGACATCGTGGCAGTGGCGAGCACCATCGTATCGCCCATGCGCGCCGTCACCGCTCCGCCTGCCTGCTGCGCTAAGCGACCTGTCTCGATGCGTATCTCTTTCTCGCCGATTCGCGCGGTATAAACGTGATTGACCGGCATCGGCGCTTCGACGATGCGGGTTACCTCTGTAGACATGTTGACTTTTCTCCTTACCAGGACGGACGATCCGCGCCGGCGGAGACGCTACGAATATCGCGCGTCTTGCGCCGACGCCAATCGTCAAACGAACGCGGGAGGGAGGGGAGCGGTTAGAGGTTAGAGGTCAACTGCGGAACTGAGAACCCAGAATTCAGACGCCAGAATCCAGATACCAGAGTCCAGAAGTCAGAATCCGGCCATCTCCGATCCCGACCTTCTGACTTCTGACCTCTGACTTCTGCTCTCTTCCGAAGCTGGCCTCTAACATCTACGACCGCTACCCTCTCGCCCTAATCTATACTGTAGAGGCACATGTGCTGTGCCCCTACGACGAAACCGAACCTACTTTCTCAATCCGAGTTTGACCAGAAGTTCCCGGTAGCGGGCCGGATCCTTGGCTGCCAGGTACTTCAGATGCGCACGCCGCTTGCCCACGAGGACGAGCAGGCCGTGACGCGAACTTTCGTCGTGCTTGTGAACCTTCAAATGCTCGTTCAACTGGTTGATCCGCCGCGTGAGCAGCGCGATTTGAACCTCCGACGAGCCGGTATCGTTTGGATTGACCGCAAACTGTTCAATGATGGCGGCCTTCTCACCTTTGCTGAGCGCCACGTGTGATTGAACTCCTTTCGTAAAGCGCGCGGGTCCGCTCAAAGGCGCAGATGTACCGCGCAGGCTGAATTGACTGCCGTTATTTTACCATCGCCGATGCGTCGTTTCGGGTGCGTCTTCCAACGAGGGCACTGCGCGGATTTGCGCATTGGCAAAGCCGGCGCACGGCCGGTTTTGCTGCAAATTGCCCGCGATTTCAGTCGCCGGGCAATTTGCCCCCGGCAGGGAATACACCCCATCATTTCTCCCGAAACGGGTGCATTCGCCAAAGGAGCGCGCCATTGCCGATGTGCCGCGGGCGCGGAACGGCGTCCACGCTCCGCCGTGCGACGTTGTTTGCCCCCATTCCCGGCAGGTGGCTTACCTATAATCTCTCCCGCATGGGGCTCATACAAATTCACGCCAATCTGGCAACGGCGGTGATTCTCTTTAACGCCATCCTCGGCCTGTGGGGCATGATCAAATTCGTCCGCGGCGATAGCCTGGACGGTAACTACCTTGGCGCGATCGCGCTCAGCCCTATTCTCGGCCTGGTGCAAATGGCAGTTGGCTTGATGTTAGTCAGCATGGGGTTAGGCGTGAATGTGCGTTTTGTGCACTATCTGTACGGCGCGCTCGTCATCATCAGCGTGCCGGCCGTGTTTGCTTATACGCGCGGCCGCGACGACCGAGGGGCGGTTCTGCTCTATGCCGCAGTGTTGCTGCTCACCTCGGCGTTTGGCTGGCGCGCCCAGATGACCGGCTACGAAGCGCTGGGGTTTTGATTGTGCGAGCTGCCAAAGCCCTCGCGATCGTCACTCGATCAACCGCTCGTGCAGCACGCTCAAGTCGTCCGGCGACAGGCCGACGCGCTGCAGGTAAGCGCGTGTGCTGCCGTAGCGTTCGTCCACGTAGCGCAACGCGAACTGCACATACTCCGGTGCAGTGCGCATCAAGCTGAGGGCGAAGGCGCGTTGGGCTTCATCGAGCGGCGCCAGCCATTGCTGGGTACGTGGGCGCAGCCATTCCTCGCTCACTGCGTAATCCTCCGCGATGCTGTCGCGCGCCACGCCGAGCAAGTCGAGCAACAGCGCGGAGATGACGCCGGTGCGATCCTTGCCTGCGGTGCAGTGAAAGACGACAGCGCCGGGCGCGGCATAGGCGATGGCGCGCATCACTTCAGCGATCGTCTCGCCGCGACAATCGAGCACGTAGGCATGCCATTCGTCGCGTGAGCGGGCGAACAAGATATCCTCCTCGGTCCGCTTGTCCTCGTTGAGCAACGGAATATGGCGAATGACGATCCGGTCACGCTCAGAGTTGAGCGCTTCGGCCAAGTGAGGATAGCGCGTGACCTCCGTGGGATAGCGCAGATCAATTACCGTGTTCACACCGTAATCCAACAAAGCGCGAATGCCGGCGTCGGTGAGGTGGCCGGGATTGTCCATGCGCACGAGCACGCCACGGCGGGTGCGCCGGCCGTCGCGCGTGCGCAGCCCGCCCAGGTCGCGCACATTTAGGCAGCCGTCCCAGTGCAGCCGCCGTGCCATGATGTCCATCATGCGCGCGATTCTACGCAGCGATGTGTTAAGACTGCATCATGCGCAGGTGTGCAGCATGTGCCGCTTCCTGGCGGAACCAGACGTCCTGCGCGCGGATGAACCGGCGCGTGGCGCGTTTGATCGCCACGATGGCTTGATCGAGCGTCATGCGGCCCATCGCCACCATCGCCATTTCGCGATAGCCGAGTGCGGACATGGAAGGCAGGCGCAGCGCGGCGTCGGCGTCGAACCCTTGCCGGCTGAGGAAGTCGAGCAGCGCCTCTGTCTCGGCCAGCCAGCCTTGCTCGATCATACGGGCGAGGCGCGCGTCGGCGCGCGCATACAGCACATCGCGCGGCGGGTTGATGTAGATCACCTCGGTGCGCAGGTCGGGCGGTTCGCTCGTTTGCAGTTCGCTCCAGCGCCGGCCGGAAACTTCCATGACTTCTAACGCGCGCACGACGCGCCGTATGTTGCGCGGGTCAATTGTCCGGGCGGCGTCCGGATCGCGCGCGGCCAGCTCGGCGAAGAGCGCCGCCTGGCCGCGCTCCTGCGCGTAACGCAACCACTTCTCCCGCAGGTCGTCGTGGGGCGGCACGGCCGGCACGCGCCACCCGCGCAGGATCGCACGGACATACTGGCCGGTGCCGCCAACCAGCAGCGGCGTCTTGCCGCGCCCCCGAACGTCGGCGATTGCCGCCCGCGCCAATTCGACGTATTCGCCCAGCGAGAAGCGCTCGTGTGGGTCGCGCAGGTCAATCAGGTGATGGCGCACCAGGCGTTGCTCATCCGGCGTCGGCTTGTTTGTGCCGATATCCATCCGGCGGTAGACGTGGCGCGAATCGGCGGAGACGATTTCGCCGTTCACCTGCGGGGCCAGCGCCATCGCGTAGGCCGATTTGCCGGCTGCCGTAGGTCCAATGACGGCGATCAGCTCGGGCGGCGCTGCGCAAGTCATGAGAGAATTGTATGCAGCGGGCGCGACGCAGCAGTTCGTAGCCGAAAAGTGAACCTTGACGCCTGCTTTCAAATAAAGGTAGAATCACTTGCTTTTGAGCGCAGATGCATCTGTGCGGCCGGCGCGCCGATGTAGCTCAACAGGCAGAGCAACCGATTTGTAATCGGTAGGTTACGGGTTCAACTCCCGTCGTCGGCTAGTGAATCGAGAATGCTGAAAGTTGAGCAGTGCATTAACTACGCGCCCGCTTTCTCAATTTTCGATTCTCAATTCTCAACTTTTGGGTCGATGTCCCGAGCGGCAAAGGGGGCGGACTGTAAATCCGCTGGCAGAAGCCTTCGCAGGTTCGAGTCCTGCTCGGCCCACTCGATTGCCCACATAGCTCAGTAGGTAGAGCACACCCTTGGTAAGGGTGAGGTCACCGGTTCGATCCCGGTTGTGGGCTTCGATCTGGTTCATCGGCAATGGGTCATTGGTCATTGGTAATTGGTAACTGGTAACTGATTGATGTATGCCGGATACCGAGCCAGTCACCCAATCGCCAGGCCAGTTACGAATTACGAGTTACGAATTACCAGTTACGAAAGCATAGCAAACCATGGCGAAGGAGAAATTCATTCGGACGAAGCCGCACGTGAACGTGGGGACGATGGGGCACATTGACCACGGCAAGACGACGTTGACGGCGGCGATCACCAAGGTGCTGGCGCTGAAGGGCAAGGCACAGTTCATGGCCTACGACCAGATTGACAAAGCCCCCGAAGAGCGCGAGCGCGGGATCACCATCTCGATTGCCCACGTGGAATACGAGACCGACAAGCGGCACTACGCGCACGTGGACATGCCGGGGCATCGGGACTACATC
>JANWYN010000078.1 GCA_025055235.1 Candidatus Roseilinea sp.
CGCCGGAGTCGCGACGATCGTGGCAGGAATGCGCGTGACTTGCGCTGCCGGCGTCGCCTGCATCACTTCCTCCGGCGCAGACGCCGCCACACTCGCGCACCCCGCCATCGCGAACATCAAACACAGTTCAAGTAAGGGAAGCCTTTTCAATTTTCAATTTTCAATTTTCAATTCTCAATTCTCAATTCCAATCCCTCGGCCAAGTGTTCTTGAACTCGTTGATCAGCGGCCCGCCGAAGCGGATATCCGGCTGGTCGAACACACTCTGCCACTTGCGCGGGTCGTCCAAGTCGCGCTGAAAGCCGCGCCCGAATGGTCCAACCAGCATCAGCGCGTCCCAGTCAGCGTCAATCAAGCGATGCGCATTGAAGGCGCGGCCCAGCGTGCGATCGCGAATCTCCAGGTGCAAGTGCGGGCGCGACGTGCAGGTGAGGTCTGGGTCGCCGGTCAAGCCGATGACTTCGCCGCGCCGCACCCGTTGGCCGACGCGCAGCAGCGGCCGCTCCAACAAATGGCCGTAGAGCGACACGTAGCCGTTGGGATGGGCGATGAGCAGGTTGTGCGGCGCCGAGCCGTGCTCCGGCGCATCCACCTTGAGCACCACGCCGTCGCCGATCGCGACGATCGGCGTGCCGCAGCGCGCCGAAAAGTCAATGCCGAAGTGGATGCCCTGGCCGGCGCGATACCACTCGCGCCGCCGCGCGAACGCGCCCGTGCTGTTGCCATACACCTGACCTAGCAGCCACGTGTTCGGGCCGGGCGGCTCGGCGAAGGGCAGGCCGAAGATGGCCTCGGCCTCGCCCTGCGCCGTCGCCGGAGCGGGTTGTGCCACCAACGCAGAGCCGAGGACTACGGCGATGGCAGCAGCAAATGTGGCTGCCTGCACGCGAAATCGAACCGCTTTCACAGTCAAGCGCATGCTAGAGGCCGAACCTGTGAGCAAGCTAAGCGCCGGATGAATCAACCGAAGACGATCCGACCCTCGCTCATGTCCACGATGCGGGCCAGCGATTCGATCGGCACGTTGAGCACGCTCAGCGCAGCGCGGCCGCCCTCGAAGGTCTTCTCGATCAGCGCGCCGATCCCGACGATGTCCGCGCCGGCGGCCTTGGCAATGCGCGCCAATGCGAGGATGGTCTGGCCGGTGGCCAAGAAATCGTCAATAATCAATACGCGTTCGCCGGAGCGCAGGTACTCCGGCGAGGCCATGATCTCGACCTCGCGCTTCTTGGTGTGCGACGGCGCCGTGGTGAGGAAGACGGTATCCGGCATGGTGATCGGCTTGGTCTTGCGCGCATAGACGACCGGGATGCCCAAGGCGTAGCCGGTGGCCAGCGCCGGCGCGATGCCGCTGATCTCGCACGTCAGCACCTTCGTCGCGTTCAAGTGCTTGAACAGCCGGGCGAACTCTTTGCCGCATTCCATCATCAGCACGGGGTCCACCTGATGATTGACGAACGAGTCCACCTTGAGGATGCCCTGGCCCATGTTCTGGCCCTCGGCCAGGATGCGTTCTTCGAGCGCTTTCATGACGCGCGAGATTATAGGGTTAGACCACAACCGGTGAACACTTGCCGCATAATCGTATACGCGTACAATCGCATACGCTTTGACCGATCTCACCCTCCCCCGACCCACCAGCGCCGCCACGTCGGAGTGGATTGCCGCCGCGCTGCGCCAGGCCATCCTGCAAGGCGAATACAAAAGCGGCCAGCCGTTGCCGCAAGACGAGGTCGCCGCGCGATTCGGCGTGAGCAAAATTCCGGCGCGCGAAGCCCTGCTCCAGCTCAAAGCCGAAGGGCTGGTCACGTTCTACCCGAATCGCGGCGCCGTCGTCTCCGAACTCTCTGCCGACGAGGTGGATGAAATCTACGCCATGCGCATCGCGCTGGAGACGCTGGCGCTGCGCCGTGCCATCCCCAACATGACCCGCGCCGACTTCGTCCGGCTGGACGGCCTGATTACGATCATGGATGACGAGCGCGACGCCCTGAAGTGGAGCGAGCTGAACTGGGAATTCCACGCCGCGCTGTATCGCCCGTGCGCCATGCCGCGCCTGCTCGACGCGATCCGCGCCCTGCACACCAACGTGCAGCGCTACGTCGTGATCTACCTGACCAGCGTGGATTATCACGCCGAGGCGCAGCGCCAGCACCGCGTGATCTTGCGGGCGTGCCGGCGCGGCAACGCCGACCTCGCTGCCGACCAACTGGCGAAACATCTGGGCCAGGCGGCCAAGAAGATGAGCGTCCTGCTTAAAAAGTGAGCGACTGAGGAGCGCCATGACGATCACGCGAGAGATACTGACAACCGACACGGCTGACACCGCTGACACGATTGACACCAACGACACCATCTCCATCCTTCAAAACATCGAGCGCCGGCTGCTGTGGCTCAGCACGCTGATGATCCACCACGCCAACAACGTGCGCCCCAACCCGGACAAAACCAAAGTCGGCGGCCACCAGGCCAGCGCAGCATCGTCGGTCAGCATTCTCACCGTCCTGTATTTCCACTTCCTCAAGCCCACCGACCGCGTGTTGGTCAAGCCGCATGCCTCGCCGGTCTTCCACGCAGCTATGTATCTGATGGGCATCTTGCCGCGGTCGTATCTCACCCGGCTGCGCGAATTCGGCGGCATCCAGTCTTACCCCAGCCGCACAAAGGACATCTCGCCGGTGGACTTCAGCGGTGGCTCGATGGGCCTAGGGCCGGTCGCGCCCACCTTTGCTGCATTGGTGCAGAAATATGCCGAGGCGCACTTCGGCCATACCATCGCCGATCGCTTCATCGCCATGAGCGGCGATGCCGAGCTAGACGAGGGCAACATCTGGGAGGCATTGATCGAGGAAGAGCTGCAGCGCCTGTCCAACACAATTTGGATTATTGATCTGAACCGGCAGAGCCTCGATCGCATCACGCCAGGCATACGCGCGGCCAAGCTCAAGAAGCTGTTCGCCGACTGCGAGTGGAACGTGCTGGAGGCGAAATACGGCCACGACCTGCAAGCCATCTTCGCTTGTCCGGGCGGCGACGCGTTGCGCCAGTGCATTGACGACATGAGCAACGAGGAATACCAGCACCTCATCCGCAGCGACGGCGCAACCGTGCGCGAGTCACTGGCCCGGCGCCGCTACGGCCGAGACATCCTGCGCTGTCTGCGCGATGTGAGCGACGAGCGCTTGCCCACCCTGCTGAGCAATCTGGGCGGCCACGATCTGCAGTTGTTGATTGACAAACTCCACGAGGCCGAACGAACGACTGACCGGCCGAGCGTGATCTTTGCTTACACCATCAAAGGCTACGGCCTGCCGATCTACGGCGATCCGGCCAACCACGCCGCGTTGCTCAGCACCGAGCGCATCAACGAGCTGCGCGCTTCCTTCGGCCTCACTGAAGCGACGCAGTGGGATGGCTTCGATCCTGACTCGCCCGAAGGCCGCCTGTGCGCGGAACGCGGCAGGTTGCTGCGCCTGAAGGAGCGCGCCCGCGACATCCCGCCGGTGCCCGTGCGTGCCGAGGACGTGCCGGATGAGTTGAACGCGACGGCGACGCCCGTCGTCTCCACGCAGGAGGCGTTCGGGCGCGCGATGATGCGCCTGGCCGATGTGCCCAAGGTCGGCCCGCGCATCGTCACCTCGTCGGCAGATGTAGCGGTCAGCACCAACCTGGGCGGCTGGATCAACAAGGTCGGCACCTTCACGCTGCGCGAGACGACCGACTACGAAGCCGGCCGCGCGCGCATCCTCAATTGGCAGCTCGGCAGCAAGGGACAACACATCGAGATGGGCATCGCCGAGATGAACCTGTTCTCGCTGATCGGGCAGATGGGCATGGCGCACGAGCTGATGGGGCAATTGCTCTTCCCCATCGGCACGGTGTATGACCCATTCGTCTGCCGTGGGCTGGATGCGATCATCTACGGGTTGTACTCCGGAGCGAAGTTCATCTTCGTCGCCACGCCC
>JANWYN010000005.1 GCA_025055235.1 Candidatus Roseilinea sp.
CTATGGCCGCGAGAACATCCTGCGCAACAACATCTGGGCATTTGGCCGCGAAGGCCAGGTTGCGCTCAGCCGCGCCGAGTCACACGTCTCGCTTACCTTCGAGCGCAACATCGTCGTCACTCGCGGCCAGCCGATCTTCATAGGCGGTTATTCGAACGATTTCTCCAAGCGCTGCATCATCAGCAACCTCAACCTGTTCTGGGATGCATCGGGCGGCGCGGTGGTGTTGAGCGGCATGCGGCAAAGCGGGCGCACCAGCCCGGTGCCGGCGTGGAACCTATCGGAGTGGCAAGCCGCCACCGGCAACGACCGGCACTCGATCGTCGCCGATCCGGGCTTCAAAGACCTGGCGAATTGCGACTTCACGCTTTCACCCGATTCACCTGCGTTGCGGCTGGGCTTTCGGCCGATTGACCTCTCCGACGTCGGCCCGCGTCCGGCAGATCGGCGGGAGTGAGGTAAGCTCCTCTCATGCGCGCGCTCGTCGTCTCCGACCAGTTGACCTATCGCGAGGACTATCCAACACCCGAACCACCGCCGGGCGAGGCGCGCATCCGCGTCACACGCGGCGGCATCTGCAACACCGACGTCGAAATCCTCAAGGGCTACTTCGGCTTTCGCGGCGTGCTGGGCCACGAATTCGTCGGCGTGGTCGAGGCGCTGAACCCGCTGCCGGGCACGACGCCGCACGTGCGCATCGGCAACCGCGTGGTCGGCGAGATCAACTGCGTGCCGTGCGACTCGCCCTCGCGCAACTATTTCGAACGCGCGCAAGACCCGACGCGCAACACCCTGGGCATTGACCGGCGCGATGGCGCCTTCGCCGATTACACTGTGCTCCCCATCGTCAACCTGCACCGCGTGCCGGAGGGCGTGAGCGACGACGAGGCCGTCTTCGTCGAGCCGCTGGCCGCTGCCTGCCAGATCCTCGAACAGGTGCACATCAAGCCTACCGACCACGTCGCCGTGCTCGGAGATGGCAAGCTCGGCTTGTTGTGTGCGCAAGTGATCGCCGCCGGCGCGCCATGCGACCTGACCGTGATCGGCAAGCACGATAACAAGCTGGCGATCGCGCGCGACCGCGGCATCCGCACCGCATACGTCCAGCAAGCGCCGCTGCGCGCGTTCGACGTCGTCGTGGAATGCACCGGCTCGCCAGCCGGCTTTGAGCACGCGCGGCAGTTGCTGCGCCCACGCGGCACATTGGTGCTGAAGAGCACCTACCACGGCTTGCCGCAGGTGAACCTGACCATGATCGTGGTGGACGAGATCACGATCGTCGGCTCGCGCTGCGGGCCGTTCGCCGCAGCGCTGCGCCTGCTGGAGCAGCGGCGCGTAAACGTGCGCCCGCTTATTCACGCCCGCTATCCGCTTGCGCAGGGCGCGCAGGCCTTCGAACACGCGCAACGGCCGGGCGTGCTGAAGGTGTTGCTGGACGTAGCGTGAGCGACGTCAGCGCGGCTCGGTGTCCAGCTCGGCCAGCAAGCCGGCGAAGTCGAGCGGCGCGTTGTGCATGGCCAACTTGCCGTCCGGATCGCGCGGCCATTCTTCCGGCGGCCGGTCGCGATAGATCTCGATGCCGTTGCCGTCCGGGTCGCGCAAGTAGATCGCCTCGCTCACGCCGTGATCACTGGCGCCATCAATCGGCCAGCCGTGATCGAGCAGGCGTTTGAACGCGCGTGCCAGCTCCTTGCGGTTCGGGTAGAGGATGGCGAAGTGATATAGGCCGGTCGCGCGGCGCGGCGGCGGGGAAGCGCCGCGGCTCTCCCAGGTGTTCAGGCCGATGTGATGGTGGTAGCCGCCGGCAGAGAGAAAGGCCGCGCTATCGCCCCAGCGCTGCATCAGCTCGAAGCCCATCACCTCGGTGTAGAAGCGCACGGCGCGCTCCAGGTCGCTCACCTTGAGGTGCACATGGCCGATCACGGTGCGTGGATGGATGGGCGGCTCGCTCATGAGTCGAATATAACCCGTGTAGCACGCAGGCTGAGCTTCCAGGCTGAGCCTCAGGCTGAGCCTCGGGCTGAGCCCGTCGAAGCCCGTCGAAGCCCGTCGAAGCCCGTTGAATCCTGCTCGTCGAGGCCCGCGCTATGCGCGAGAGACGAGCGCCCACGTGATCCCCGCTGCCGCGACCAGATGCATCAGCGCCAAGATGGCCATCCCGGCCGGCGTCAGCGGTTGCGCAGAGATGGGCAGCAACGAGACCAGGAACACCACGACGGCGACGGCGATGAAGATCTGCCGTCCCTTGGCGCTGATCTTCGTGAGCAGACGGTAGATGAGTGCGCCGACCAGCGCCGGCAGGACGCTGGACACGATGACCGGCGCCGGGCCAAGGGTCGTGACCGGCGCATCGGGGCCGGGCGGGCCGGTCATGACCGTGAGCGGGATGCTCAAAAGGTTTGCGATCAGCAGCAACGCGAGGTTGCCTACGACGGCGATGCCTGCGCCCAGCGCGGCCGCCTGGGCAATCGTCCCGAACGACGTGCGCGATTCGGCGGAAGGGGACAAGCTGTTGCGCGTCATCGTGCGCACTCCGCACGGCGACGCGGGCCAGCTCGCGCCGGCCGCGTCAGCCACCAGTGCCTACGCCGGCACTGCCTCTGCCGCAGCCGGCTGCGCCTGCTGGAGGAGTTCGGCGGCGATCTCGATCTTGACCTCCTTGCCCACCAGCCAGCCGCCGGTCTCCAGTGGCATGTTCCAGGTCAGGCCCCAGTCCTCGCGGTTGATCTTGCCGGTGGCCTCGAAGCCGGCGCTCCACGTGCCCCACGGCGACTTGGCCTTGCCGAGGTACTCGACGTCCAGCGTCACCGGCTTGGTCACGCCACGGATGGTCAGGTCGCCGTGCAGTTTGGCGGTGTGCTCGCCGGTGCGCTCCACGCGCGTGCTCTTGAATTCGATGTAGGGGTGATTGGCTGCGTCGAGGAAGTCGGGCGACTTCAGGTGCGCGTCGCGCTTCTCATCCTTGGTGTCCAGGCTAGCGGCCTCGATCTTGACGTGGACTTGCGTCTTCTCCGGCGCGGCCTCGTCGAAGTCCACCGTGCCGCTGAACTTCGCGAATTGCCCGGTAACGGTGGTGATCATCATGTGGCGCACCGAGAACTTCACGCTCGTGTGTGCGGTGTCGAGGATCCAGCTCATCGTCATTTACTCCTTTGTTGCGATGTAATAGGACATCTGTCCGCTTATACAGATAATTTATCGGACACCTGTCCGTTTGTCAAGTGAAAACGACGGGCGCGCTCTGGCATTCGCCGCGCAAAGCGGCTACACTAAGCGAGTGTCCAAAAGAAAGGACGCGCTGTAGGGCGCGCTCGCCGTAGCGCGCCAGCAGGGAACGCTACAGAGTTGGAACGCTACAGAGAGCGTTCCCTACCAGCGTCAAAACATTCGACAACCAAACTTAGCAACACGCTCATGGCCGGCAATCGCCAAACGTTGGCGCCCGGGAGCGACCGATGAAACGAAGTAGTGCTTCCCTACCGATCCTGACCGAAGCGCCGCAGCGCGCCGAACGCGCCGACGCGGTGGCGAACCGCCGGCGCATCCTGGCGACCGCAGAGAAGCTGTTTGCCAAGCGCGGCGTGGCCAATGTGCACATGGCCGACATCGCCAAAGCCGCGCGCGTTGGCCAGGGCACGCTCTACCGCCACTTCGCCAACAAAGGCGAGCTGTGCCTGGCGCTGCTCGACGCGCAGATGGCAGAGTTTCAGGATCGCACGCTGAGCACGCTGCGCGAGATGAGTGCCCGGCGCGAGCGCAAGTTAGAGCAGTTGCTGTGGTTCCTCGACGCCGTGGTGCGCTTCAACGCCCGGCACGCACCGCTGCTGTGCGCAGCGCAGCGCGAGGTGATGGTGCCGGAAAGCCCGACCGGCGCGCCCTTCCAGTGGCAGCGCTTGACCGTCGTCGGGCTGCTGCAAGGCGCCGAACGCGATGGCGAGATCGAAGCCGGCCTCGACCTGCCGGCCATCGCCGACGTCCTGCTCGCGCCCACGCACCCGCCCGTGTTCAACTTCCTGCACGTCGCCAGCGGCTACACGCTGGACCGCATCAGCGCGGCGATTCAACAAGTCGTGCGCGGGCTGGGCTGCCGCTGAGGCGCTACGCCAGCGCCCAAACATCCAGCGACTGCACGCGGGTCGCGCCGTCACCGAAGACCTCGATGCCGTCGCTCTCTGGCTCGGGGAAGATCAAGTCGCTGATGACGACGCGGCCATCGTCGGCGAACACCTCGACCGAACACGCATCCACGAGGACGTGGAGCGCGAGCGCGCCGTCGCGCAGCGGACAAGGCGCAGCGTGCCGCTCGGCGAAGCGCGGCGAGAAGCTCACATTGCCCGACCGGCTGCGATCCACGAACAGTTGGCCCTCGGCAGCGTTGTAGCCGATGACGGTTTCCTCCGCCGCGCCGACGCGCACCTTCAAGCCGAACTCGGCGCTGCCCGCACACGCAAGGAACGTCGCGGCGATCTCCAGCGCCGTCCCGTGGGCGTCCATGGCGCGCAAGCGATCATTAGCCGCGCCGCAGGCCACATCTTCGATGCGCCAGTGCGCGCGCCGCAGCACGCGAAGCTCGCGCACTGGGCGCTGCACCAAGCACAGCCCGTCGTCGTCGCGACGCAGCGCCAGCTCGCGCGGCGCGCTCATCATGCCACGCCAGGGCGCGGTCGGCGTCCGTGCGGCATAGTCCCAGTGGCTCATCCAGGCCAGCCAGACGCGACGTGTCGGCGAGCCGGTGTCGAGCCGGCCGCCGGGCGCGTCGTTCCACGACTGCGCCGCGTAGAAGTCTTTGCCGAAGTCCACGCGCCGGACGCTTGGCGGATCGTCGCAGGCGAATCGCTCGCCGTTGAAGTCGCCGACGAAATACTGCGCGCCGCAGCGCTGGTCGTCCACCTTGAGCACCCAGCGTTGCTGTGTTGGATCGCCCTCGACCGGCAGCGGGAAGAGGTCCGGGCACTCCCACAGGCCGGCGGTCGCGCCGGCGGGGCCGAAGTCGCTCAGGTGCTGCCAGTCGCGCAGGTTGGGCGAGCCGTAGAAGCGCACCTGGCGCCGGTCGGCCAGCGCGCAGGCCATCACCCACCGCCCCGACGGCGCGTGCCAGAACAGCTTGGGGTCGCGGAACTCGCGCGAGCCGATGGCGATCACCGGGTTGCCGGCGTAGGGCGTCCACGTGCGCCCGCGGTCGAGGCTGAAGGCGATGTGCTGCGTTTGCTCGTGCGGGCTGTGCGCGGTGTAGGCGGCGACTAGCGGCGGGCGGACGCCGTCGCCGAAGCCGCCGGTGTTGGCCCAGTCCACCGCCGCGCTGCCGGAGAAGATCATGTAGCCGGGCTGCTCCGGCAGCGCCACCGGCAGGTGCTCCCAGTGCACAAAGTCGCGGCTGACGGCGTGCCCCCAGCTCATATGGCCCCAGTCGATGCCGAACGGGTTGTGCTGATAGAACAAGTGCCACTCGCCGTCGAAATAGACCAGCCCGTTCGGGTCGTTCAGCCAGTTCGCCGGCGGGGTGAAGTGGAAGCGGGGGCGGAGCATCATCGCGGCGAAGCATACCGGAAAGTAGCGCGGGCGCGCGATATAACAGCGCCCAACGCGCTCTGAGCGCGTTGGGCGCTTCAACGCTTCGGTAGAGGATGACAGCCGCTCGAACGTCATCCGCCTCCCAATCAGTGCTCTCGCGTTCGAGGAAGGGTGTGAGGGAATGAGGGCGAGTGAGGTCTCGTGTAGGGCGGCTGGGGCTCATTCCGGGCTGAGTCGGATCACTTGCCTTGAGACCACTCCGGGCAAACGATGAGGTCTGGCCGGTCGGCCAGATAGGTCTGCCGTTCGGCCTGGCTGAGGTCGCGCCCCGCACGAGCGCACGCCATGCGCGCCCATTCGGCGGGGTCCACGCGGGTCAGGCGAATGCGCCAATCCGCGCCGACCGAGGCCAGCGTCTTGCCATCCGGCGAGAACGCCACGCTAGACACATGGCTTGTGTGCGCCTTGAGCGGAGAGCCGATCGGCCGGGCTGCGCCGCGGTCGCTCACGTCCCACAGCACGATGGTGTTATCCTCACTCCCCGAGGCCAGCATCTTGCCATCCGGCGAGAACGCTACGCTAGAGACCCAGTCGGTGTGCGCCTTGAGCGGGTCGCCGATCGGCCGGGCCGCGCCGCGGTCGCTCACGTCCCACAGCACGATCGTCCCGTCCCAGCTCCCCGAAGCCAGCGTCTTGCCATCCGGCGAGAATGCCACGCTAGGCACCGATCCGGTGTGCGCCTTGAGCGGGTCGCCGATCGGCCGAGCCGCCCCGCGGTCGCTCACGTCCCACAACACGATGCTGCCATATTCTCTCCCTGAGGCCAGCGTCTTGCCATCCGGCGAGAACGCCACGCTCCGCACCGGTCCCGCCTGGGTCCTGAGCGGGACGCCTATCGGCCGGGTCGCGCCGCGCTCGCTCACGTCCCACAGTACGATCGTCCCATCCCAGCTCCCCGAAGCCAGCGTCTTGCCATCCGGCGAGAACACCACGCTCCATACCGGTCCCATGTGCGCCTTGAACGGGGCGCCGATCGGCCGAGCCGCGCCGCGCTCGCTCACATCCCACAACACGATGGTGTTATCCCCGCTCCCCGAGGCCAGCGTCCTGCCATCCGGCGAGAACGCCACGCTCAAGACCGATCCGGTGTACGCCTTGAGCGGCTCGCCGATCGGCCGGGCTGCGCCGCGGTCGCTCACGTCCCACAACACGATGGTGTTATCCACGCTCCCCGAGGCCAACGTCCTGCCATCGGGCGAGAACGCCACACTCCACACCCAGTCGGTGTGCGCCTTGAGTGGGTCGCCGATCAGCCGGTCCGCGCCGCGTTCGCTCACGTCCCACAGCACAATCGTCCCGTCAAGTCTCCCACCCGCCGAGGCTAGCGTCTTGCCATCCGGCGAGAACGCCACACTCCACACCCAGTCGGTGTGCGCCTCGAGCGGGTCGCCGATCAGCCGGGCTGCCCCGCGGTCGCTCACGTCCCACAGCATGATTGTCCTGTGCCAGTTCCCCGAGGCCAGCGTCCTGCCATCCGGCGAGAACGCCACGCTATACACCGATCCAGTCCGCGCCTTGAGCGGCTCGCCGATCGGCCGGGCTGCGCCGCGGTCGCTCACGTCCCACAGCACGATTGTCCCGTCCTTGCTTCCCGAGGCCAGCGTCCTGCCATCCGGCGAGAACGCCACGCCATACACCGATTTGGTATGCGCCTTGAGCGGGGCGCCGATCGGCCGAGCCGCGCCGCGGTTGCTCACGTCCCACAGCACGATAGTGTTATCTGAACTTCCCGAGGCCAGCGTCTTGCCATCCGGCGAGAACGCCACGCTTTCCACCGATCCGGCGTGCGCCTTGAGCGGGGCGCCGATCGGCCGGGCCGCGCCGCGGTCGCTCACGTCCCATAGCACGATGGTGTTGTCAGAACTTCCCGAGGCCAGCGTCTTGCCATCCGGCGAGAACGCCACGCTCAATACCGATCCGGCGTGCGCCTTGAGCGGGGCGCCGATCGGCCGGGCTGCGCCGCGTTCGCTCACGTCCCACAGCACGATCGTTAAGTCTAGGCTTCCCGAGGCCAGCGTCTTGCCATCCGGCGAGAACGCCACGCTTTCCACCGATCCGGTGTGCACCTTAAGCGGGGCGCCGATCGGCCGAGCCGCGCCGCGTTCGCTCACGTCCCAGAGCACAATGGTGTTGTCATCGCTCCCCGAGGCCAGCGTCTTGCCATCCGGCGAGAATGCCACGCTTTCCACCGATCCGGTGTGCGACTTGAGTGGATTGCCGATCGGCCGGGCTGCGCCGCGGTCGCTCACATCCCACAGCACGATCACCCCGTCCTCGCTCCCAAGGGCCAGCGTCCTGCCATCCGGCGAGAACGCCACGCTAGACACCCGGCCGGTATGGGCATGCAGGAACGCGCGCCTGAGGTTGGCCTGCCAGGCGTCCAACAGGCTGCCGCGCGCCTCAACCGTGTCGGCCATGCGCAGGCTCGCCACGCTCAGCAACAGCCCCAGGTCGGGGCGAAGCTCCTGTTGATACTTGGCCTGCGCCGCCAGGGCACGCGATTGGCTGATCGTCGCCTGGCGCTGGGCATGTTGCGTCTGCACGATAGCCCATACAGCAAAGCCGATCGCCACCAGGACAACCAACAACAGGACAGCCACGAACTGACGGGCGCGTTTGGCGCTGCGCCGCTCGGTCTCCACTACTTTGCGGGCTGCCTCCAGTTCGCGCTGCTGCCGCGCCTCGTGTTCTTCGGCCTCGCGCACTGCCGCCGCATGCGAAGCCTCCAGGAACTCACGCGATTGCGCGTCGAGCGCGGCGTAGCCCGCAGTTTTGTCGGCCCACTCGCGGGCCTGAGCGAGCCGTGCACCGCGATACAGCGCACCGGGATCGCGCCCGAGCCGCACCCATTGGCGCGCGTCGTCGGCCAACTGGCGGCGAATGCGCTCGTCGGCGCGGTCCTCCTCCAGCCACGCGCGCAGCGCCGGCCACTCGCGGATGAGCGCCTCGTGGGCGACTTCGGCCGTCTCGCTCCCGGTTGCGTCGCGGTCGGTGGTGATCAGCCGTGCGTCGGCCAGCGTCTTGAGCACGCTGGTGACCATGCTCGCCTCCTGCTCGCTCCCGGCCAGGTCGCTCAGCGGCACGCGGCGGCGCGTGTCTTGCGTGCCCTCGCCCAGTTCGGTGAGCCTGACGAAGATGCGCCGGGCAGAGGCCTGCTGGGCAGGGGTCAACTGCGCCAGCGTCGAATCGGCCGTTTTGGCAATCGCGCCGCGCACGCCGCCTGCATCCTGATAGCCCTGCAACGTAAGCTTGCGACCTCGCCGTCGCTTCCACGTCTCCAACAGCGCATGCGAGAGCAGGGGCAGTGCACCCGGTTCATCGCCGGCGTCGCGCAGCAGCAGGTCAACCAGGCCGGACTCGAATTCCAGCCCGTTGCCGCGCGCCGGTTCCTCGATCGCGCGCCGCAGCTCGTCTGCGCTCATCGGGCCAACCGTCACCTGTCGCTTGGCCAAGGTTTCCCGCAAGTTGTCGAAGTCGAAACACTGGGCGTAAAAGTCAGCACGCAGGGCGATCAGCGCTGCCAGCGGTCCGTCATGTTCGTCACTGGCGGCGTAGAGCACGTTGTCCACGAACGCTCGGCGCAGGGTCTTGTCCTTGCAGATGGTGAACAACTCCTCGAACTGGTCAACGACGAGCAGCAGCCGGCGTTTGGCGCCGCCGGCCAGTTGGCGTGCGACGGTATCGAGCACATGGTCGCTCTCAAGGAAGCCCTCTGCCAACCGATTGGCTTCGATCGCCCTACCCGGATCGGGGATCAGACTGACGGCGAGCGCTTTGAGCGGGTTGTCGGTCGGTGTGATGATGTGATACAACCAATCCCGGCAGCCTGCTGGCAACGCGCCTTCGGCCAGCGGCTTCTTGCCCTGTAGCGTCGCGACTACGCCGGCGCGGACGAGCGAGGATTTGCCGCTGCCGGATGCGCCGACGACGGCGAGGAAGCGTGGTCCGCCGCGGATGCCATCCCCCTCCCCTTTGCCGGTGAAATGGAGGTGGCTGATCAGCGTCGCAGTGAGTTTCTCGCGCCCGAAGAAGAGATCGGCGTCGCCGACGTCATAGAAACTCAGGCCCAGGAATGGCGACGGCGCTTGGGACAGGGTGTATATTTCGCGCCATGCTACGTTGTCGCGGAGTCTCGCGCACCGCTCGATGAGTTCGGGGATGCGGCCGCGGTGATCGAGCAGTTCGAGGAGTGAGGCGGCTTTGCTCGACTTTATCGGGCCGCGCAACTCGTCGTAGTCAACGCCTAGATCGAAACACAGGTTTCGCAGCTCCTCGTCGCTGAATGTGCGACGAGGTTTTCTCGAATCTCGGCAAGGCGCTCGGTCTGAGCCACGACACCCCCATGAACAGCCAAGATACACGAATGGGGAGAATTCCCTTGCCGCTGGACTGTAATATAGGCAGGTGCATTTGTCAACAGTGCCAAAAGATGCGGGTGTAGCGCAGAAATGTGGTTGACTTTGCACCCGGCGATATGAGCTCAACGCCCGAGTAATCATGCACCATTAGGTTTTCAATCCCCTCACAAACTCATACGCCGCCTGCGCCGGGTCGGGCGCATCGCCGGCGTGTTTGAGCAGCGCGCTGGCCACGATGACGCCGTCGGCAAATTGGCCGACCTCGCGCACGTGCTCCGGCTTGCTGATGCCGAAGCCGACGACGACGGGCTTGCCTCCGGCCTGCGCCTTCACCCGTTCCACGTAGTCGCGCAGCCCTTCGGCCAGCCGGTCGCGCGCGCCGGTCACGCCGGCCACGGAGACGATGTAGATGAAGCCGGTGGCGTGCATGGCGGCCAGCCGAATGCGCGCGTCGGTGCTGGTGGGCGCGGTGAACTGCACCAGCGCCATCTCGCGCGCGTCGCACTCGCGCTTGAGCGCGTCACATTCCTCCGGCGGCAGGTCGGGCACGATCAACCCATCGGCGCCGGCGCGCTGCCAGTCGGCCACGTAGCGCGCCTCGCCGTAGGCGATCACCGGGTTGAGGTAGCCCATGGCCAGGAAGGGCGCGTCAACGCCGGCGGCGCGGGCGCGCGCGGCGATCTGCATACAGCGGCTTACCGTGATGCCGCGCTCCAGCGCGATCTGGTTGGCGCGCTGGATGACCGGGCCGTCGGCCAGCGGGTCGCTGAACGGCACGCCCAACTCGATCAGGTCGGCACCGGCGCGGGCGATGGCCTCGATCACGCGCAGCGACGTTTCGACGTCGGGATAGCCGAGCGACCAGTACGGCATGAGGGCCGGCCGGCCTTCGGCCTTGGCGCGGGCGAACGCGGCGGCGATGGCAGCGAGGCCGGTCACCGGGCGTTGGTCGCCGGTCGCTGGTGGCTGATGGCTGGTGGCTGGTCGTTGGTCGCTAGTCGCTTGTGGCTGGTTGTCGGTCGCTGGTCGCTGGTCGCTAGTTAGTTGCTGGTCGCTCGTCATCAGTCATCAATCATTAATCATCAATCATCAATCATCATCGTCAGCCCGCCAGTTCCGGCTAAAACGGGCCTGGGGCGAGCTTGCCTGATGAAGCAGCCGAGTTCAAACCCGATGCCCGATGAAGTGTAGCGCATTGCTCAGCTCACGCATCATCCGGCGTTATGCCTGCCACTTTCGTCCCTTTTGGCGAATGCAACCTCCTACGACTTCGACAGCCTCTTTTCTGGTAACATCCGCTGCGGAGGCCTTTCCTTCCATGTTCAAACAGATCTCAGATGTGAAGCAGGGATTGTTAGAGCAGCAGTACATCGCGTCGGACGAAATCGCAACGGTGGTCTTCCTGGCCGAGCAGATGGGTAAGCCGATCTTAGCCGAAGGGCCGGCCGGCGTGGGCAAGACCGAATTGGCCAAAGCCTGGGCCGCTGCCAGCGGGCGCGAGTTGATCCGCCTGCAGTGCTACGAGGGCCTGGACGAATCCAAGGCGCTCTACGAGTGGGAGTACTCCAAGCAGATGCTGTACACCCAACTGCTGCGCGACAAGCTCAGCCAAATCATGGGAGAAGCCTCGACGCTCGCCGAAGCCGCCGATGCGCTGGGCAAGGAGGAAAACGTGTTCTTCTCCCGGCGCTTCTTGCTACCGCGCCCGCTGTTGCGCGCGCTGATGAACGACAAGCCGGTGGTGCTGCTGATTGACGAGATTGATCGCGCCGACGCCGAGTTCGAGGCCTTCCTGCTGGAGATCCTGAGCGACTTCCAGGTGAGCGTGCCGGAGCTGGGCACGATCAAAGCGAACCACCAGCCGATGGTCGTGCTGACCAGCAACAACACGCGCGAGCTGAGCGAGGCGCTCAAGCGCCGCGCGCTATACCTGTTCGTGGATTACCCCTCGTTCGAGTCGGAATTGCGGATCGTGCAGATGCGCGCACCGAACCTCGCGCCACAGGTGGCCCGGCAGTGCGTGGAGATCGTGCAACGCCTGCGCGGCCTGGATTTGAAGAAAGCGCCCAGCGTCGCCGAGACGGTGGACTGGGCCAAAGCCCTCGTCGCCATCAACGCCAAGCACCTTGACGAAAAGACGCTGAACGACACGTTGACCGTCATCTTGAAGCATGAGAGTGATATTCAACGCGCCCGGCGTGCCCTAAGCGGCGGCAAGCGCGGGCAGGATTTCGGAGTCAGGTAGTTTCGTGTCGTCGGTGTCATTAGCGTCATTGAGTGTCGCTGGTGTCGTTAGTGTCGTTAGTGTCATCTGACGCTTCGATATACGCAACACCTCTGACACCACCGACACCATGGACACGAGTGACACCAATGACACTATTGACCACCCATGGACCAGAGAATCGTTGAATTCATCGGCGCGCTGCGATCGAGCGGCGTGCGCGTGTCGCTGGCCGAATCGGCGGACGCCATGAAAGCCATCGCCACCGTCGGGGTGATGGATCGCGAGACGTTCAAGCACGCGTTGAAGGCCACGCTGGTCAAAGAGCCGGCAGACGTGCCGGCATTCGAGCAGCTCTTCCCGCTCTACTTCGGCCACGAAGGCCCGCCGGTGCAACCACCGCAGGGCTTGAGCAAGGAGCAGCAGGAACAACTCCAGCGCGCCATCGAACAGTTGCGCGAGCAGCTCCGCCAACTGATGCAAATGCTCGCTCAAGGACAGCAACCCACACGCGAACAGATGCAGCAGTTCGCCCAGAAAGCCGGCATCAACCGCGGCATGCGCGGCAGCCGGCAGGTGCAGGACTGGCTGACCGAGCGCATGTTGCGCGAGATGGGCCTGACGCCCGAACAGGTCAAAGAAGCGCTCGAAGCGCTGATGAAGCAGCTCAAACAGCAGGGCATGAGCGCCGAAGGCCGGCAGGAAGTGCGCGAGACGGTGGAAGGCAACGCCGAGGCGCTGCGCGAGCAGGTAGCGCGCTTCGTGGGGCAAAGCCTGCTCAACCAGCCGGACGACAACCCGCGCCGGCAGCGCATTGACGACCTGATGAACCGGCCATTGTCCTCGCTGAGCGAGGCCGAAGCCGACGAGCTGCGCAACCATGTGCGCCGGCTGGTCGCTCGGCTGCGCTCGCGCGCCGCGCTGCGCATGCGTCGCGGCAAGCAAGGCCACCTCGACGCAAAGGGCACCATCCGCTACAACCAGCGCAACATGGGCGTGCCGATCGAATTGAAGATGAAGCGTCGCCACCTCAAGCCCAAGCTCACGGTCATTGTGGACGTCTCTACCTCGATGCGGCCGGTGGCCGAGTTCATGCTGCGCATGGTCTACGAGATGCAAGATCAGATCAGCAAGGCGCGCTCATTCGCCTTCATCAGCGACATGCACGAGATCAGCATGATCTTTGCCGAGAACCGCCCGCAGGACGCCGTCGAGATCGTATTGCGCGAACTGCCGCCGGGCTACTACAACACCGACCTGGGCAACAGCCTGCGCACGTTCTGCGAGAAGTTCGCCGATTCTGTGGACAGCCGCACTACGCTGATCTTCGTCGGCGATGGGCGCAACAACTACAACGACCCGCGCACCGACCTGGTGCAGATGCTGCGCATGCGCGCGCGCAAGGTGATCTGGTTCAATCCGGAGCCGCCATACCAGTGGGGGCACGGCGACAGCGACATGCTGGCCTACGCCCCGCTGTGCCACGCCGTGCACCAGGTGGCGACGCTCAAGCAACTGGCCGACGCAATTGACGACTTGTTCCAGACCCGGTGACCGGCTCATCGCAGACATCGCCGCAGAACTTCCGGCCGGCGTTGCGCGTGGGATTGATCTCCGGCCTGACGCTGGCGCTGGCCGCCGTCGCACAGCAAGTGCCCTCGTCGCCCGGCATGCGCATGCTGGGCACGTTCATCATCATGATGGGTTTCGGCATCGCCGGCTACTTCGCCGCGCGGCGCAGTGGCGTGCTGCATCGTAACGCCGGCTACGGTGTGGGCGCGCTCAGCGGGCTGATCGCCGGGCTGTTCGTCTCCTGCGCTTTCGTCGCAGCCTCGCTGCTCCAATCGTTCGACCCAAGCAACATCGAGCGCTTGCAAGCCGAGATCGCCCAGCAGTTATCCCCGCAGCAGTTCCAGCAAATGGAAGCGGCAAACATTGACCTGCGCACCCTCACCCAGTTCTCGCTGGCGCTGATCATCGCATGCTGCGGTCTGGGTTTCCCGATCGCCGGCCTGATGCTGGGCGCGTTGGGCGGCGCGAGCGGCGCTGCGCAGAATCACCGGTCGCAGCGGTGAAGCCAGAAGCCAACGCATGAAGAAGGTCCGCACCCCATCACAGATCGCAGCCAACACAGCCGCCCGCAAGCGCGCGCTTTTCGTCGCGGCGATTGCAGCCGTGGTTGGCGTGATCATGCTGCTGTTGTCGAGCACGTTCCTGGTGCTGCATTGCGTCGTCGCTGCGGCGGTCGCCTTGTCGGGCGGCATCGCCGCTGCGCGCGCGGCCATCCCGATCGAACGCCAAGCTTTCCGCAGCGCCGGCGCCACCGGCGGCATCTACGCTGCATTGGGCTATGCCCTGCCGTTCATGATCTACAACTTCATCCGCTATCTGAACGTGAACGATCAGACCGTAGCCGAACGCGCCGCCGAGCTCACGCCGGACCAGATCGCCATGATGGAACAGTTCAACGTCGTGCTCGGCGCAGAGTTCTTCCGCGGGCAGGACGTCAGCTATATCTTCGGCTATTTGCTCTTCGCCCTGCTGTTCGGCTGGATTTTGGGCATCGTGGGGGGTGTGCTGGCGAAGCGGCAACTGGCCTGAGAGGCAGATGCCGCTCAGCATCGTCACACCCACCTGTGGTAACGTTTTGTCTTAGATGCATACCTCCTGACCGACGGCCCCACGGCAGCGCATGTTGAGTCACTGAGGAGCAACGATGAAAGGCAGGTAAATAGGTCGCTGTGTCATTCACCCAATACGCTTCAACCAACTCGAAGACGACGTTCGAATCTCCGATCATCCCGGCAGTCAAGCAGAATCCCGTCCGATCCGTGCCCTTCACCAAGCAGTACGGCTTTCGCCGCACTGTGGTGCAGCGCGTCGAAACGTTTTTGAAGGAGAACGATCTGCGCACGCGCGACTTGCCGGCCATGTACGTCAAGTCGGCCATCTGCTTAGGCTGGTGGGCCATCAGCTACGGGCTGATGCTCTACAGCGGCATCGCCGGCTGGCACTTCCTGGTCACGATTCTCTTTGCCCTCTCGTTCGGGCTGGCGACGGGCAGCATCGGCTTCAACATCATGCACGACGCCAACCACAACGGTTACTCCAACCGCCCGTGGGTGAACCGGCTGCTTGGCCTCACCGTCGAGCTGGTTGGGCTGAGCAACTTCATTTGGCGGCAGCAGCACAACATCTGGCACCACACCTACACCAACATCGCCGGCCTGGACGAGGGGCTGGAGATGGACGGTTGGGTGCGCAACAGCCCGCGTGACATCTGGAAGCCGATCCATCGCTTCCAGCATCTGTATGCGCCGATCGTGTATGCGCTGGCCGGCGTCGCGTTGTTGATCGGCCGCAACTTCCAGGTGTATTTCACCGGCAAGTCAGGCGACACCTTTCGATACCCACCCATGTCGCGCAACGACAAGATCGTATTCTGGATCGGCCGCTTCATCAACTTGATGGTGTATCTGGTGTTGCCGGCGCTGGTCTTCGGCATCGGCGGCGCGCTGGTCATCTTCGCCGTCACGTCCATCGTCACCGGCTTCGTCATGGCCGTCATCCTGCAGATGGCGCACGTGATGGACGACGTGGAATTCCCCGAACCGACCGGCGACCCGCTCAAGATCGAGAACGAGTGGGCGATCCACGAAGTACAGACCACCAGCAACTTCGCGCCGAACAACCCCATCTTGAATTGGTATGTGGGCGGCTTGAACTACCAGATCGAGCACCACCTCTTCCCGCACATGTGCCACCTGGTGTATCCGAAGATCGCACCGATCGTGAAGGCGACGTGCGAGGAGTTCGGGCTGACCTATCAGTGCTACCCCACATTCCGCGCAGCGCTGAAGAATCACTGGCAGTCGCTGCGCGAATTCGGCAAGAAGCCTGCGTAGAACCCAAAACAACACAGGTCAGACCGCTTCGAGCGGTCTGACCTGTACATCACACGCTTACCCTTCCACCACGACCATCCGCATCAGGTAGTCGCTGCCGGAGAGTGCAATCGCCTCGTCGCCGCCGGCGGGGCGTCCGCGCCGCGTTAGGTTCTTCGCCTTCAGCGATTTGGCGTTGTTCTTGAAGGTGACGTAGACGATGGTGTCGTCCGGCGCAGCAATCACCGCGTCGGCGACGGTGGCGTCTTTCGCCAGCTTGGCCGTGATCACGCCCTTGCCAGCGCGGCCTTGCACCGGATACTCCTTGAAGGCCACGCGCTTGGCCCGGCCGTCGGTCGTGCCGATCACCACATCTAGCGCCTTGTTCGACTCGTCGGCGATCCCCAGGCTCATCACCAGATCGCCTTCGGCGAGCTTGATGCCGACGACGCCGCCGGCGGGCAGGCCCATCGGCCGCACCTCGTCTTGCTTAAAGCGGATGGCCATGCCTTGCTGCGTGAACAGCATCAAGTCTTCGTGGCCTTGAACCAGCCGCGCGCCGATCACGCTGTCGTCCTCGGCCACGCCTATGGCGGTGAAGGCCTGGCCAGGCACGCCGGGCAGAATGCTGGCCGCGCTGCGCTTGACCATGCCGTTGGCTGTGGCGCACACCATGTAAGGACCGGATTCGTCGTCGCCCTTCTTCACCGCCGCGCGATCCACCGCGAACGCGCCGGCCACTTCGTCATCCGGCGGGAAGGCGCTGATGGCGCTGAGCAGCGCGCCTTGGCCGCGCGTGACGTCCTCTTGCGGCAGGGTGCCTACGCTCAACGCCACGCCTTTGCCCGACGACCCGATCACATACACCATCTCCTTGGTGTAGGCCTTGACGATGGCCGCCGGCACTACCTCGGCGGCGCTGGTCACGCGCGGCGGCTCGCTCACGCGCCCGATCTTGCCGTTCTGCCCGATGATCACGTAGACCGCTTCGTTGCCGATCAGCTCGTGTGCCGAGAGCGGGAAGTCGCCGGTCGCCGGTCGCCGGTCGCCAGAGGCCGCCTTGCCGTCCTTCCTGGCCCCTGGCTCCTGACCCCTGACCCCTGATCCCTGACCCCTGATCCCTGACCCCTGACCCCTGACTTCTGACTTCTGACCTCTGACCTCTGACTTCTCCTCCACCCGACCCACAATCGTGGTGCGCCGGCTATCGCCGTATTTGTCCTTCAGCGCTTGCAGCTCTTCCTTGATTACGCTGAGGATCTTGATCGGGTTCTTGAGCAGATCGTCGAGGTACTTGATCAGCTTGCGCTTCTCGGCCAGCTCCTCCTCCAGCCGCTTTCGGTCGAGCTGGGTGAGCCGGCGCAGCGGCATGTCGAGGATCGCCTGGGCCTGCGCCTCGCTGAACTTGAATTGCTGGATCAACCCCCGGCGCGCGGCGTCGGTGTCGCGCGAGGTGCGGATCAGCCGGATGATCTTGTCAATGATGTCGAGCGCTTTGACCAGCCCTTCGAGGATGTGGGCGCGCCGCTTGGCTTCGGCCAGGTCGAACTCGCTGCGCCGCTTGATGACGATCAGCCGGTGCTCGATGAACACCTGCAGCATGCGGCGCAGCGGCAGGATGCGCGGCTCGCCGTTCACCAGGGCCAGCATGATCACCCCGAACGAGGTGCGCATGGCGGTGTGCTTGTAGAGCGCGCTCAGCACCTGGCGCGGATCGTCGTTCTTGTTGATGTCAATCACGATGCGCATGCCGCGCCGGTCGCTCTCGTCGTGGATGTCGGTGATGCCGGTGATCTTGCCGTCGCGCACCAGGTCGGCGATGCGCTCGATCAGCGCGCTCTTGTTCACGGCGTAGGGCAGCTCGGTGACGACGATGTGATTGCGCCCGCGCGTGCCCTCTTCGAAGTGCACTTTGGCTTGGACGATGATCTTGCCGCGGCCGGTAGCGTAGGCCGATTTGATCGCGTCGCCGCCTTCGGCGCGGTCGTCGTAGCGGAAGGCGATGCCGCCGGTGGGGAAGTCGGGGCCTTTGACGAACTTCATCAGCTCGTCCACATCCACCTCGGCCTCGGGCAGCGTCCACTGTTGCAATTGTTTGGCTGCGCCGCGCTTCTCGGCGATGCGATCAATCATGAACGCAATCGCGTCCACGATCTCGTTCAGGTTGTGCGGCGGGATGTTGGTGGCCATGCCGACGGCGATGCCGGTCGCGCCGTTCAGGATCAGGTTGGGCAGCGCTGCGGGCAGCACGGTCGGCTCGCGCGTGGTGCCGTCGTAGTTGTCGGTGAAGTCAACTGTGTCCTTCTCCAGGTCGCCTAGCAAGTCCATGGCCGGCCGGCTGAGGCGCGCCTCGGTGTAGCGCATGGCCGCCGGCGGGTCGCCGTCCACGCTGCCGAAGTTGCCCTGGCCATCCACCAGCGGATAGCGCATGGAGAAGTCCTGCGCCATGCGCGCCATCGCGTCGTAGACCGATTGGTCGCCGTGCGGATGATATTTGCCCAGCACGTCGCCGACAATGCGCGCGCTCTTGCGGTAGGGCGCGTCGGGGCGCAGGCCGGTGTCGTGCATGACGTAGAGGATGCGGCGCTGCACCGGCTTCAAGCCGTCGCGCGCGTCGGGCAGGGCGCGGCTGACGATGACCGACATGGCGTAGGAGAGATAGCTGGTCTGCATCTCCTGGTTGATGTCGGCGCGCCGGATGCGACCGAAGCGGTTGTCTTCCGGTTCGATCACAGCCTGGGTAGGGGCACGGCCATCGTCGCCGTTGCGCGTGGGCGTGAGTTGCTTTCTGGCCATAGGACGTTTGTTCTAGGCCGGATTATACGCGGCGATGTGCGTGTACCTAATGCGCGGGGTGCGTTCGTCGGCGGGGACTTTAGGGCGCGCTCCGCATGGCCCGCATGGGCTACCGCAGCGCGCCGTTGGCAGCGCACACGGGCACGGAACGGCGTCCAGGCACAGAACGGAGTCCGTGCCCTACTGTGCGATGGTTTGCCCTTATCCGCGGATGCACCCCTATGCGCAGGCGCGCATTTCAGCTCAGGTGACGTTTGCGCGGCGGATGAATCCGCACGCAACGCATGGCAAAGCCGGCCTTAGCGCGTAGTCCATCGCCAGCATCCTCATCGCTTCCCCCTTTACCCCGTTTATCGGCCAATGCGATAATCTCCATACAGCAGTGATGGAGCTTTCTGCCGGCGCTCCGCCTCCGGACGAAGCGCCCGACTACCGCACCTTCGACCTCCACGGCAGCCACGCTCATCTGGGCTATGTGCTGGGCAAGGCCGACCCACCCTTCCGCATGCAGTTCTGGTGGTGGCCGCCACCACCGGCACGCTTCGCAGAGGCTTGCCGCGATGTGGTGCACGAGATCCACCCTCACCTGGTGGACGAATTGCACGCCTACGCCGACGCCCAGCGCCTGCCGGCCCGCGAGCTGTGGCGCAAGTGCTGCCGGGTGAACCTGAAGGCCCGGCTGTCGCCGGCGCATACCGCTGGCCGCGAGCTCGCCGAGGGGTGTTCAACCTTCGTCCGGTTCATCTCCGCCCGAACCGCGTCCGGCGACAAAATACGCCGCGTGATCGTCGGCCGCAACTACGACTACCTGCCTCAGCAGGCCCGCCGGCAGCGCATTCGCTTCGTGCCGGATTGCTGCGCCAACGCCAGCATCGGCGCGCGCGGCAGCGTGCCCTGCGGCCGCTACGACGGGCTCAACAGCCACGGCCTGTTCGCCTCGCTGCACGTGGTGATGACCGAGACGCCGCGCGAGGACGAAGTGAGGCCGGGCGTGCCGTTTCACCTGGTGCTGCGCATCGCGCTGGAGCTATGCCGCACGGCGCGCGAAGCGCGTGACCTGTTGACGCGCATCCCGCACCTCAGCTCGCTGAACTACCTGGTGGCCGATGCGCGCGACGCTTGCGTGATCGAAGCCGATCCGCGCCGCGTGCGGGTGATCGAGCGTGACCCGGCGACAGGCTCAGAGGACATCCTCGCGGCGACCAACCACTTCCGCCATCCCGACATGCGCCCGCTACAAGGCCACCGCACGTTCGCGAATTCGGAATGCCGGCTGGCCTTTTTGCAAGGACAACAGGCGCGCCGCGCCGGGTCACGCTTCGCCGGCTTGTCGGTGGACGCGCTGCTCGATCACGCCGAAGCGATCATGGCCGACCGGAGCGCGCCGGTGTGTGGCCTACACGGCTCGCTCACCACGCTGTGGTCGTGCGTGGCCGAGTTGACGACGAAGCGCATTCGCTACGCGGCCGGCCCGCCGTGCTTCACGCCATACGAGGAGATGCCGGCATTTACCGCTTGAGGTGCAGCGGTGAGTCAAGAACTACCTGCAATCGCCGGCAGGCTCGCTGTCGATCTCTTTGACTACGCCGGCGCGAATCTTGACCTTGACACAGGCGCCGACCACCAGCGGGCCTTCATCGGTGTCAAGTTGCGTGCGGGCTGTGGCCATGAACGACTGGCCGCCGACAACCCAAATGCCGACCTTGCCCGGTGGTCGTCGCGTGAGGATGCCACGCACGACAACATCACCGGCCTTGGCCTCCGCCATGCCGGGACTGAGCCAAAGGGCTGTGCTGGCCAGAGCGGCCAACGCGACGCGAATGAGGGAACGTGGTTTAGCGATTCTGAAGTTCATGCTTGTCCTCCTGCGGCAGACATGTGTGCCTGCGACAGTAGAGATGTGTCGCGTCGCCGTCGAAAAGATACAGAACCGACACAGGCATCTCAAGGGTGTGTTTGCGATGCCGTGTAGCGCAAAAATGTGGGTGACCTTTCAGCTGGCGATATTAGCGCATAGCTCGTCACCGCTGCTCGTCATTCCCGCGCAATCCCCATCTTCATGGGGATGACTGGGAATCCAGTATCGCAACAGGCCTGGACTCCCGTCCTTTGATCCCGTGGCCTTTGGCTCGGCCACAGGCCAAAGGATCATCGGACTTTCGCGGGAGTGACGTGCTTCAACATTACTCATAGCGCCGTGCTGCCAGCCTTCCGGTCGCGTGCTTGAAGGCCGCGTCTGCTTGAGCACCAGCCTGATATCACGGATGTTGCCGGTGTGACACCCACAAATCTGCGTTACACCCTTTGCGATGCCGTATCCGGTTAAGTTGCTTCAAATGCGAGGACTTGGAGCCAAGGGATGGGACCGGGCGATAACTGAGCGGTCTCTCGCACGATTCCCCCGGCATCAGCGTGAATGAGCCGCCCACCGCTCGCGCATGCTGAACACTGCCTCCAGCACGCCGCCGGCAACTGCCAGCGCCTTGTCGCTGATTGAGAAGCAGTAGCGCGGGTCGCCGCGCGGGTCAATGTCGGCCACCTTCATCCCCGTGGTCACCTGCACGCCGTCGTGCAGCAGCCCGCGCAACACGCCGCTGAGCGTTGCGTGAACCGGCGCGTCTTCGATCTGGGCAATCACCTCGCCCTCCTTCACGATGTCGCCGATGGCGCGCCGGCCGTAGAACATCCCGGCGTGTGGCGCGCGCACCACCCGCCGCGCATCCTCGCCCCCCACCTTGCCGGGCACCCCTGTGTTCGGCGAAGCGCTTCCGGACCAGATCACCCGGCCCAGGTCGTGCCCGCGCTGAGTCTCGATCACCGCATGGCAGTCCTCGCCGGCGGTGAAGCCCGGCCCCAGCGCAACGACGCACGGCGCATCATGGATCGTCGTGCCGGTGTTGCGCTTGGCCATGATCGCATCCACGACGACCTCCGGCTGCAGCGACTCGACCACGCGCCCGACCGGATCGGCGACCACGGCCAAGGTGTTGCGCTGCCACAGGTAAATCGCCTCGTCGGCGTAGAACACGCGCTCGCACTGCACGCCCTCGACCGTGATGCGGCCGTCGTAGAGCGCCGAGGCGAACGCGACAGTGCGCCGGATGACGAGCGGTTTCTCCAAGTCGGTGCACAACACGCGAAAGCCGCACTTCCACAAGCGATACGCGACGCCGGTGCCCAGGTCACCTGCACCCTTGACGACGGCGATGGGGATGTCGCGACGAGCCATGATGCGATTGTAACGACGACAAACGATCCCACGCCCGACCTCTCTAAATCACAAGTCGAGAGTGGGGATCAGGCGCAATCTACTTATAATGCTGCATTATGGCCAACGAAGACTCGAAGCTGGTGCTCGTGGTAGACGACGAGCCGCGCATGATCAACTTCATCCGCATGAACCTGGAGCTGGAGAACTTCCGGGTGGTGCCGGCCGAAAACGGCCTGGAGGCGGTGCGCAAGGTGCGCGAGCTGCTGCCTGATTGCGTGTTGCTCGACGTGATGATGCCCGACATGGACGGCTTCGAGACGTTGCGCATGATCCGCGAGGAGAGCAACGTGCCGGTCATCATGCTCACCGCCAAGGGCGAGGAGGACGACAAGGTAAAGGGCCTCTCACTCGGCGCCGACGACTACGTCACCAAGCCATTCAGCCCGCGCGAGCTGGTCACGCGCATCAAGGCCGTCATTCGCCGCGCCGAGCTGCCGGCCATGGTGGAGAAAGCGCCCATCAAGGTGGACGACCGGCTTTCGATTGACTTCAACCGGCGCGAGGTGATCGTGGACGGCAAGCCGGTCAAGCTGCGCCCCACCGAATGGCGGCTGCTCTATCACCTGGTGCAGAACGCCGGCTGGGTGGTGCCGCATGAGACGCTACTCAGCAAGGTGTGGGGCTGGGAATATCGCGACGAGACGCAGTACCTGCGCCTCTACATCACCTACCTGCGCCAGAAGATCGAGAAGGACTTAGCTCACCCGCAATACATCCTCACCGAACGCGGCACCGGCTACCGTTTCGTGGACTTCCGCAAGAAGGAGCGCGAACAGCGCGAGCGAGAGAAGCAAGGCGAGGGGCAATAGAGCCGATTAGGCCAACAGTCGCTTGAAGCCCGCCTGGGTAAAGTGATGGTCAGTGGTCAGCGCTTCGCTAACCCCGAGCTGTTCCATTATCACGAAGCTCACAGCGTCGCAGAGCGAGTAGCCTTTATCTAATCTCGCTTGCAGTAGCCGCATCGCTGCCCGATGAAGTCGCTGATCCACCCAACGACTTCCACCAAGGGACTATCCGTCATCCTCACGACAAATTCGAGAGCGCGCTTCCTTGGAAGTTGGCGTGCATAGGCCAGCGCTACAAACTCAGCTAGCACGTAGTTGTGAGTAATTCTTCGTTCCGCAGCGTCGAATAACAGCAAAGCACTTTTGTGCTGTGGCTCATCCCTGTTGTGCAGACTTAGCAGTCCCGATGTGTCAAGTAGCATGGGGCTTATTCTGAATGGTCGCTGCCGTATTCGCGTGCTAGATCCGCATCAATGCGCTCGTTATCAACACCGGTAGCGTAACCCAGGCTTACCGTACCAAACATTCGTTCGAAGCGTTCTTCGGCAGCTTGAAAGTTCGCATCAGCAAACCGATCTGAGACTTCACTTTCTGAAGTCATATCTTCGCGCATGCCCTGTCTGAGCGCTGAAATGCGCGCGAAGCGTTCAAGCCCCAGCTCCAGGATAAGCGGGAGATCATCTTTGTGTGCCCGGATCTCCGCTGCAAGGCGCTCTGGCAACTCAAGCGTAATCGTCTCCATGCGTTGCCTCCATTCCACTTTCAGACGTTCGCATAGCGCGAATATGAGCCAAGCGGCGGCAAATGCCGTTCTTCGTCAATCACATTAGCCGTCTCAATCGCGCGCGTCATGGGATCTACCTCTAAAACGGATGCTATCACAACGCTGCCTGCATCGTAGCGGCGACGAATGCCATTTCGTCCGCGTTCACCGCATGGCCTAAGCCGGGGTAGATGCGCTCGGTCACATCGGCGCCGAGCCGGTGGAAGGCCATCGTCGTCCGATGCACCCGCTCGAGCGGGATGTGCGGGTCGGCCTCGCTGCAGCCTAGGAAGACCGGCGCGCCGGCCATGTCGCCGGCGTAGTCGCGCGGCCGGTCGCCGTTCTCGATCAACGCGCCGCTGAGGCCGAATACGCCGCCGTAACGGCATGGGTTGCGCGCAGCGAACTCCAGCGCCAGGCATGCGCCCTGCGAAAAGCCCAGCAGCATGATGCGCTCGTGCGGGATGCCGCGCGCAACGATCTTTGCCGTCAAGTCGCCGATCACCTCTAGCGCCGAGGTCAGGTGTGGCTCGTTCGTCTCTACCGGCGCGATGAAGCGATTGGGATACCAGCTCCCATTCGCCGCCTGTGGGGCGAAGAACGCCACGCCGAATCGCGGCAGCGCATCCGCCAACGACAGGATGTCCTCAGCGCTCGCCCCTCGGCCGTGCAGCAGGATCATGGCCAGGCGCGCCTGGTCGAGCGGTGCGCCGCGCATCAAGACGGGCTGATGCTGGTGGGTCATGGTGGTAATTAGTAATTGGTAATTAGGGGTGGAGATTTGAGATTAGAGATTAGAGATTGGAGATTGGTTGGATTAGTCGAGTGCGATGAACAGAGAGCGGCGGGGTTTGCCGCTCAGCTCGCGCGTGCGGTGGCCGCGGCCGGTCGTGTCTTCCACCAGCAACACGTCGCCGCCGCGGAACTCGCGCTTCGTCCCATCGCCCACCTCGACCTCAATGTGGCCGTCGAGCATCACGATGTATTGGCGGCGCGGGGCAACGTGCCAGTCGTATTCGTAGTCTGCCGCCGTCTCGCGAAAGGCTAGCCGAGTCACCGGCTGCCAGGCCGATAGCTTGCCGATCGGCCCGCTGCTGATGTATTCAATCTCCATGTCTTCGAAGTGCGATTCGCCGTCGGGGCCGGTGTAGATGCGCGTGATCTTCATCGTCATGGTCAGTGCATGGCGGAATTATCCTTGAACGGCGATAGGTCTGAGGCCGGATTCGATCTCGCTGCGATAGCGCTCCAGCCAGGGCGGCAACCGAAGCGACGCGCCGAGGTTCGCTTCATCCTCGTCCACCAGGAAGCCGGGGCCGGCCGTGGCCAGCTCGACGATGTGTCCATCCGGGTCGTTCGTGTAGATGCTCTTGAAGTAGATGCGATCCATCACCGGCGAGACGCGGTAGCCGGCCTGCATCAACGCTTCGCGCCAGGCCAATTGCGTCGCCTCATCGGGCACGGACAGCGCGAAGTGATGCGTCTGGCCGCGGCCGATCTGCGCGCGCGGCTCCGTGCGCGGGTCGCGCTCGAAGTAGGTGATGAGCGTGCCGGGGCGGCCGTCACCCACGCCCCAGTACCAGTGTTTCGAGCGCGGGTCGTCGAAGTTCGACGTCTGCTTGACCAGCCGCATGCCCAGCAGGCCGGCGAAGAAGTCGTGCGTGCGATGGATGTCCGAGCTGATGGCAGTGATGTGGTGCATGCCGTGCGAGAGGGCCATATCGGGCGTGATCTCGGGCACCGGCTCCGGCCAAGTGGTTGCGGCGATGGCTGCCTCGTCGCGGTTGGCGGCGGTCATCTCCGCCGGCGGGTCTATGTGGCGTGCACCGAGCGCATCAGGCGCTTCGTCCACCGTCCATCCCGGCCCCAGCGTGGCGATCTCGACAATCGTGCCGTCAGGGTCGCGGAAGTAGATGGACTTGAAGTAGCGTCGGTCGTGCGGGCCGTCCACTTTCACGCCGAGGTCGGTGAGGCGGCGCTTCCACTTGAGCAACCCTTCGTCGTCGGCCACGCCAAGCGCGAAGTGATGTGTGCCGCCGATGCCCGGCCGGCCGCGAGGCACACGCCACTCGAAGAAGGTGACGGCGCTGCCCGGGCTGCCGACGCGATCGCCGAAGTAGAGGTGGTATGCGCTGGGGTCGTCGAAGTTGACCGTCTTCTTCACGAAGCGCAGCCCAAGCGTTCGCGTGTAGAAGTCCACGCAGCGTTGCGCGTCGCCGGTGACCAGCGTGATGTGGTGTAGTCCCTGGATAGTCATCATTTGCTCCTTGGCGGTCGGCGCGCGTGGACGCGCCCGACGCTCATGATCTCAGCCCAATCTTCCCACACTCGCGCCGCATTTCATCTCATCGGGGTGCAATTTCTAACGGGTGCATTGCGTGGATTCGCGCAGCGAATGAATCCGCGCGAGACGCATGGTAAAGCCGGCGCACGGCCGGCTTTACCGCAAATTGCCCGCGACTTCAGTGCCGGGCAATTTGCCCCCAGCGGGAAATACACTCATTTCATCATTCCCTAAACTTGCGCGGTAACATTCGGCCCGTGCTAGCGCTGCTGAGGGGACGCAACCGTGCAAGGGTGAACGCCGTCAACGGCCATGCGCCGGACGAGCCGGCCTGCGCAGATCCATACAAGCATGGCAACTGCCATCTGATCGAGCTGAAGCGCGTGGTGAAAGTGTATGACACACCGGCGGGCAAGTTCCACGCCCTGCGCGGCGTCAACTTGCGCGTGGACACGCATGAGTTCGTCGCCGTGATCGGCAAGAGCGGCAGCGGCAAATCTACGCTGATTAACATGATCACCGGGATTGACCGGCCGACGTCCGGTGAAGTGTTCGTGGGCGATACAGCCGTGCATAAGCTAAGCGAAGGGAAGATGGCGGTATGGCGCGGCAAGCATGTTGGCGTGATCTTTCAATTCTTTCAATTGCTACCGACGCTCACGCTCGTTGAAAATGTCATGCTGCCGATGGATTTCTGCAATACGTATGCGCCACGCGAGCGTTACGAGCGTGCCATGCAACTTCTGGAACATGTGCACATGGCCGATCACGCGCATAAGTTGCCCTCGGCGGTTTCGGGCGGGCAACAACAGCGCGTCGCCATCGCTCGCGCGCTGGCCAACGACCCGCCCATCATCGTGGCCGATGAGCCCACCGGCAACCTCGACTCGAAGACGGCCAACCAAGTCTTCGACCTCTTCTCTCAGCTCGTGGAAGAAGGCAAAACCATCCTGATGGTCACCCACGACCAAGACCTCGCCCGGCGCGTCACGCGCGCAGTGTTGGTGGCCGACGGCGAGATCAAGGATGAGATTCACTGACACATACAGCAATCTTCTTGCCGGTGGTCCCTTACGCACTCAACGTTAGCAATCACGAACACAAACGCAACAGTTTTACTCAATTTGTCGCTCTTTCGGCTTTGCGAGTATAATCTTGCTCGAATTGCAGCCGGATTGAGCCGCTGCACGAAAGGGGTGATCGCGTTGCCTTCACAGTAGTTCTGCACATCGCGGTTCGAACGAGCATCGTGCCAAGCGTAGCGGCGCTGCGAAGGCAGCGACCAAAAGGAGTGGCCGAAAATGACACACTACGAGGGAGCTGGAGAAACGTTGATGATCGTTGGCGCAAGCGACACCAGCAACCTAATCGCCAAACATATCGCAGAGCGGGGCTATCGCATCGAGCTGGCCTCGGGCGCGCGCGATGCCGTGGCGCGGGTGAGCAACGGCGAGGCCGGCGTCATTCTGCTCGACCTCACCGCAGGCCAGGCCTCCCTTGATCTGGCCGATACCTTGATGGGGCTGCCGTCGTGCCCGCCGATCGTCGTGCTTGACAAAGACCCGACGGTGGAGCGCGTCGTCGCCGCGCTGCGCATCGGCGTTGTGGATTACCTGTCCCTGTCCGATGGCGAGAGCGAGATCGTTGACCGGCTGACCACTCACTTGGCCAAGGCGCAGGTCGCTGCACGCGCGGCGCTGGCGCGGCAAGAGGCCGCGTCACGCACGCGGGAGCCGAGCAACGGCACAACCTCGGGCCTCACCGGCCTGGAACTCAACGCCGCGCGGCGCATGCTGATCATCGAGGATGTGCCGATCCTGCTCTCCTCGATCGAGCTGAGTTTGATCGAGCTGCTCATCCGGCGCGCTCCGAGCCTGGTGACGTATGAGGAGATGGCGCGCGTGGCTTTCCCCACGACAACCAACGTAGAACATGCCCTCCGGCTGCTGCGCCCGCACATCGCACGCCTGCGCCGCAAGTTCGAATCGGTCCACAACACGCGCTGGCGCATCGCCAACTTCCGCGGCCAGGGCTATGTGCTGCAGCGCATCGGCGCGCCGGTAAACATCCACGTGGTCAAGCCACCTCAGCCGGCGCGCGAAGGGCAAGCCATGGGCAACTAGTGCGCAGCGCGCATCACGCCTCGATCGCCTGCGGGATGGATGACCCGCAGCGAACCACGCGCACGACCGCGCCGGCGTTCGCCAGCGCAGCGATCACCTCGTCGCTGGATTGCGCTGCGCCGAACGATTGGCCATCTATCACGATGGCAACCACGCGGACGCCGTTGTGCACGATCTGCTGCACCGCCAGCGCCCACGCAGTGTCGGGCCAGGACGAGATGGCGATCAACGTCGTCCCGCGCGCCAGCATCACCGACTCCACGGCCAGCACGCGGTCGAATGGGATCTCACCGTGCGCGCGCACCACGGACAGTGTCTCCATGATCTTGGTGAGCTGGCGCTCGCCGCGTTCGCCGGGGATCACCTCACGATGCAGGCCGTGGGCGATCAGGCCAACGACGCGATCGTGCTGCAAAAAGTGCTTCGCGACGGACGCCGCGATCGAAACGGCATACTCCTCGGTATGCGGCGGCAGCCACACGGCAGCCTGTGCTTCGTCCTCAGCGGCGACGGGTGCCGGCAATTGTTCGACCACTGCGCCGTCTTCACTGCCTTCCGGCCCAAAATGCGCGCCGCGAAACAGATCCAATGCCACCCACACGTCCGAGATCGGATCGAGCTCGAACTCTTTGACGGTCAGGCGTTGGCGACGCGCGCTGGTGGGCCAGTGAATGCGATTGATGCTGTCGCCCGTCACGTAGTCGCGCACGCCGGCGGCGTTGGTGGTCACATAGTGCGTGCGCCGGCGCAACGCGTCGCCGCCGCTGAGGAAGGTCGCCGGCAGTGGGAAGTCGTGAAAGTCGAACGTGGCCGGATAGACCAGGATCGTGTGCACGATGTCGAGCTGGCGCTGCATCTGGTAGATGCCCAGCGGGTCGCCGCTGCATACGATCAGCGGGCCGAGCGTGTAGCGCCCACGCTGCTCGCAGCGCGTCTTCACGCGCCAGCCGCGCCACTGCCGGCCGCCGATCAAGCTCACCACGCGGCTGGCGTAATGTCCCGGCAACGTAGATTGGTCGCGCACTTCCACCCAGAGCTTGGGGATGCGGCTGAGGTTGGTCAGCTTGAATTCCTCCTCCAGCACCTCGCCGACCTGCGCCACGCGCACGAACGTGCGCCGCGCGATGCGCAGCCAGTTCACGCCCAACCACGCCCAGGCGATCGGGATGACGATGAGCATGAAGAGCGCGCCGGCGAAGGTCCACCACAACCCGCGGCCGGTGCTCAGCGCGCCGGTGAGCGCGACGAGGAAGAGGATCAGCACTACGCGATAGCGCGTCATTTCACGCGGGCGCCCGGCACCGGCGTAACGCGCAGCAGTTCGTCCAGGATGTCGGCTGAGGTGATGCCCTTGATGCGGGCGGCCGGGCTGATGATGATGCGATGGCCGAGTGTGGCCGGCGCCAATGCTTTCACGTCGTCCGGGATCACGTAGTCCCGGCCATGCACGGCGGCACGCGCCTGCGCAGTGCGAAACAGCGTCCACGCACCGCGCGGGCTGGCGCCCAGATACACGTCGGGATGCGTGCGCGTCGCATCCACCAACTGTACGATGTACTGCTTGACCAGCCGGTCGCAGTAGACCGACTTGAGCAGCTCCTGCGTCTCCACCAGCTCAGCCGCGTCTGTGATCTGTCCCAGGTGCTCGATGGGGTGAGTGTATTGCTGGGCATCGAGGATCGCCATCTGCTGCTCCGGCGTGGGATAGCCGAGCGACACGCGCATGAGGAAGCGGTCGAGCTGCGCCTCGGGCAGCGGGAAGGTGCCTTCGTACTCGATCGGGTTCTGCGTGGCCAGCACCAGGAAGGGCGGATGCAGCTCGCGCGTGACGCCGTCCACCGTCACCTGTCGTTCTTCCATTGCCTCCAACAGCGCGGCCTGCGTCTTGGGCGTGGCGCGGTTGATCTCGTCGGCCAGCACAATCTGCGCCATGATCGGCCCGGGACGGAACTCGAACTCGCCGGTCTTCTGGTTGTAGATCGAGGTGCCGGTCACGTCCGACGGCAGCATGTCGGGGGTGAACTGGATGCGCTTGAACGTGCCGCCGATCGAGCGCGCCAGGGCCTTAGCCAGCATCGTCTTGCCGACGCCCGGCACATCCTCGATCAACAGGTGGCCCTGGCAGAGCAGGCAGATCGCCGTCAGCTCGATCACGTCGCGCTTGCCGAAGATGACGCGCTCGACGTTGTCTATTAGCCTCGCGGCCAGGTCGCGGACGGCTTGCATTACGCTAGATGAGCTTCTTCACCGCCTCGATGGCAGCGTCGTAATCGGGGTGCTGGGCGATCTCCGGCACGTACTCGGCGTAGGTCACCGTGTCGTCTTTGTCCACGACGAAGATGGCGCGCTGCTCAATGCGCATCTCCTTGACGTGCGTGCCGGCGGCATCGCCGAAAGCCATATCCTTGTGGTCGGACAGCACGGTGATGTTCTTCACCTCGGCGTCGTTCACCCAGCGCCGTTGCGCCCAGGGCAGGTCGGCGCTGACGGTGATGACTTTCACCTGGTCGCCGAATCGCTCCGCTTCTTCGTTGAAGCGCTTGGTCTGGGCGTCGCAGATGCCGGTGTCCAGCGACGGCACCACGCTGATCAGCCGGACGGTGCCGCGCATCGTGCTCAAGTCCACTTGGCTCCAGTCGGTCGCCGTCAAGGTGACGGCCGGAAACTTGTCCCCGGGCTTCAACTTCGGCCCGATGACGGTCAGCGGCTGGCCTTTGAGTGTGAGTTCGCCGGTTCGTTCAATGTGTTCACGCGACATCTTGATTCAACTCCATGTCAGCTCGGTTTAAGTGCGGCGCGACTATACCATGCGGGCTTTATCGTTCGGATGGATTGCCCCCGTGCTGCCGGCGATTTCTGCTAGAGTGATGCCGACATGGCGCTTCCTCACCTGCCCGACTCGCGCGCAGCGGCTGCGGCACTAGACGCGCACGACCCGCTGGCTTCGTTCCGCGATCGCTTCCACCTGCCGGCAGGCGTGATCTATCTCGACGGCAACTCGCTCGGCCCACTGCCGCGCGTGGCGCGCCAGCGATTGGCACGGGTGATCGAAGCGGAATGGGGCGACGGGCTGATCCGGAGCTGGAACGCGGCCGGCTGGATCGAGCTGCCGCAGCGCATCGGCGACAAGCTCGCCCGCTTGATCGGCGCTCAGCCGGGCGAAGTGGTCGTGGCCGATTCGACCTCGATCAACCTGTTCAAGGTCTTAGCCGGCGCGCTGGCACTCCGGCCTGATCGCCGCTGCATCGTGTCGGAACGCGACAATTTCCCCACCGACCTCTACATAGCTCAGGGGCTGATCGAGCTATTCGGAAACAGTCACACATTACGGCTGGTCGAAGCGGACGAGGTCTGCGACGCGATTGGCGAAGACACGGCGGTCGTGATGCTCACGCACGTGAACTACCGCACCGGACGGATGCACGACATGGTTAGCATCACGCGGCACGCCCACGCATGCGGCGCGTTGGCGATCTGGGATTTGGCGCATTCGGTGGGCGCCGTGCCGGTGGATCTGAACGAGGCACAAGCCGACTTCGCCATCGGCTGCGGCTATAAATACCTGAACGGCGGCCCAGGCGCACCGGCGTTCATCTTCGTTGCGCAGCGCCACCAGGCCGATTTCCGCCAGCCGCTGGCCGGCTGGCTGGGACACGCGCAGCCGTTCGCCTTCGAGGCAAGCTACCGGCCGGCACAGGGCGTCGCCCGCGCGCTATGCGGCACACCGCCCATCCTCAGCCTGGCGGCGCTGGAGTGCGGCGTGGACATCGCGCTCGAAGCACCGATGACGGCCGTGCGGGCCAAGTCGCTGGCGCTGACCGATCTGTTCATCGCGCTGGTCGAGCAACGATGCGCGCCGTATGGCCTGCGGTTGGTCACGCCGCGCGAACACGACCGGCGCGGCAGCCAGGTGTGCTTTGCGCATCCGGATGCCTTCCCGATCATGCAGGCGCTGATCGCGCGCGGCGTGATCGGCGACTTTCGCGCGCCGGACATCCTGCGCTTCGGCTTTGCACCGCTCTACGTGCGTTACACCGACGTCTGGGACGCCGCGCACATCCTGGCCGAGGTGCTCTCGTCGCGCGTCTGGGATCGCCCGGAGTTCCGGCAGCGGGCGAAGGTGACGTGAGATTCGACTGTCACTTCTGCTTCCCTCGCTTTGCCGCCCTCGCCACGGCCTGCTCCTTCGCCTCCCAATCGGCGGCTTGGTCCAGCACGCGCTTGAGGAAGCGGCCGGTGTAGCTCTCTGCGACCTGTGCGACCTCCTCCGGCGTGCCTTGAGCGACGATCCGCCCGCCGCCTTCACCGCCCTCCGGCCCAAGGTCAATCACCCAGTCAGCGACCTTGATGATGTCGAGGTGGTGCTCGATCACCACGACGGTGTTGCCGTCGTCAACCAGCTTGTTCAGCACGTGGATCAGCTTGTGAACGTCGGCATGGTGCAGGCCGACCGACGGCTCGTCGAGCACATAGATCGTGCGGCCGGTGGCGCGCTTGCTCAGCTCGCGGCTGAGCTTCACGCGCTGCGCCTCGCCGCCGCTCAGCGTCGTGGCCGGCTGGCCCAGCCGGATGTAGCCCAGGCCGACTTCCTCCAGCGTTTGCAGCTTGCGCGCGATGGGCGGAATGTCCTTGAAGAAAGCCATCGCTTCGGTCACCGTCATATCCAGCACCTCGGCGATGTTCTTGCCTTTGTAGCGCACCTGCAGCGTCTCGCGGTTGAAGCGCGTGCCGTGGCACACGTCGCACGTGACGTAGATGTCGGGCATGAACTGCATCTGGATCTGCAGCACGCCCTGGCCTTCGCACGCCTCGCAGCGGCCGCCCTTGACGTTGAACGAGAAGCGCCCGCTCTTGTAGCCGCGGATCTTGCTTTCGGGTAGCTCGGCGAACAGCTCGCGCAGCGGCGTCCACAGGCCGGTGTAGGTAGCCGGATTGCTGCGCGGCGTGCGCCCGATCGGCTGCTGGTCAATGTTGATGACTTTGTCGAGGTGTTCCAAGCCGATGATGTCGTCCAGCTCGCCGGGATGTTCGAGCGCGCCGTTGAGCCGGTTGGCCAGCGCCTTGTAGAGGCACTCGACGATGAGCGACGATTTGCCGCTGCCGCTCACGCCGGTCACGACGACGAACTTGCCCAACGGGATTTCGACGTCAATGTTCTTCAGGTTGTTCTCGCGTGCGCCCTTGATGATCAACGTCTTGCCGTTGCCGGCGCGGCGCTGCTTGGGCACGGCGATGCGCTTGCGGCCGCTGAGGTAGGCGCCGGTGAGCGATGCCTTGTGCTTCATGATCTGCTCCGGCGCGCCGGTGGCGACGATCTGGCCGCCGTGCTCGCCGGCGCCCGGCCCCATGTCAATGATCCAGTCGGCGGCGCGCATGGTGTCGTCGTCGTGCTCGACGACCAGCACGGTGTTGCCCAGGTCGCGCATGCGGGTAAGCGTGTTGATCAGGCGCTGCTGGTCACGCTGGTGCAGGCCGATGCTCGGCTCGTCCAGCACATACAACACGCCCATCAACTGCGAGCCGACCTGCGTGGCCAGCCGGATGCGCTGCGCTTCGCCGCCGCTCAGCGTGTTCGCGCTGCGGCTGAGCGTGAGGTAGTCCAGCCCGACGTCCACCAGAAACTGCAGCCGCGCGCGGATCTCTTTCACGATCTGCCGGGCGATTTGTTTGTCGCGGTCGCTCAGAACTGGGAAGTCGGGAGTGGGGAGTAGAGCCTTCCCGTTCTTCTGCGCATCCGACTGCCGACTCCCGACTTCCGTCTCATCAATCCCCAGCGAATCAATCCACGCCAGCGCCTCGCTGATGCTCATGTCGGTCACCTCGGCGATGTTCTTGCCGGCCACTTTGACGCACAACACGTCTTCTTTCAGGCGCTTGCCGCCGCAGGCCTCGCACGTGCGAAAGGTCATTACCTCTTCGATGCTCTGCTTGATGTAGTCGCTGGTACTCTCGCGGTAACGGCGCATCAAGTTGGGGATGACGCCTTCGAAGCTGACGTCGTACTGCCGGCGTTCGCCCAGGCGATTGACGTAGTTCACCCGCACGCGCTCGCCGCCGGCGCCGTAGAGGATCAGGTCGCGCTGCGCCGGGCTGAGCTGGCGCCATGGCTTGTGCATCGGGATGTCGTACGCCTTGCACACCGCGCGCAGCATCTGTCGGCCCCAGCTTTCTTCGTCGTCGCTGTTCCAGCCGTTGGCGTTGATCGCGCCTTCTTCCAGTGACAGGTCGGGGTTCGGCACGATGAGCGCCGGGTCAATCTCGCGCTTGCTGCCCAACCCCTGGCATTCCGGGCAGGCGCCCTGCGGCGCGTTGAACGAAAACAGCTTTGGCTCCAGGTCGGGGTAACTCTTGCCGGTGGCCGGGTCCACCTTCTTCTCGCTGAATAAGATGTCGCGCCAGGCAGGGGCCGGGGATCGGGGATCAGAGGTCAGTGCCTGATCCCTGACCCCCGGCCCCTGACCCCCGTCTGACACCATTGCGATCATGAACCCATCGCCCAGCTTGAGCGCGGTCTCCACCGAGTCGTTCAGCCGCGTCAGGAACTGCCGGCGTTCTTCATCATCCAGCGCCTCACTCCAGACCTTCGACTCCCGACTCCCGACTTCCGACCCCTGCCCCCCGGACCCAGACCCCAGACCCCAGACCCCAGACACCAGGCCCCAGACCACGGGCACGACCAGCCGATCCACCACCGCCTCGATGTTGTGCAGCTTGTAGCGGTCGAGTTCGATGTCCTCATCCACGCTGCGGATCTCGCCGTCCACGCGCACGCGTGCGAAGCCCTGCTTGCGCACGTCCTCGAACACCTGCTGGTGGTGGCCTTTTTTGTCCTTGATGAGCGGGGCGAGGATTTGCACGCGCGTGCCGGGCGGCAGCGCGGCGATCTGATCCACGATCTGCTGCGGCGTTTGCGACACCAGCGGCAGGCCGGTGACCGGCGAATATTGCACGCCGATGCGCGCGAACATCAGGCGCAGGTAGTCGTAGATCTCGGTGACCGTGCCGACGGTCGAGCGCGGGTTGTGGCTGCTGCCCTTCTGGTCAATCGAGACGGCCGGCGAGAGGCCCTCGATCTGATCCACGTCCGGCTTCTCCATCTGGCCGAGGAACTGCCGCGCGTAAGCCGATAGGCTCTCGACGTAACGGCGCTGGCCCTCGGCGAAAATCGTGTCGAACGCCAGCGACGACTTGCCGCTGCCGCTGAGGCCGGTGATGACGACCAGTTTGTCGCGCGGGATCTCGACGTTGATGTTCTTGAGGTTGTGCACGCGCGCGCCGCGCACCACGATCTTGTCCTGTGCCATGTCCTTTCACCCAACCCTTTAACGCACGCTTAAATGCGAGGCCGTTTCCAATCGAAGTAGATCACTATAGCACACGTGTTCTGGGAGGCGGTGGCCAAGATTTGTCTTTCCGTTTCATCTCAATCAAAATCGTCAAACTATGAGCGGCAAAACTATCGTCGTCCTGGCGACGCTCGACACCAAAGGCAGAGAAGCGCAATATCTGCGCGAGCAAATCGAGGCGATGGGCGAGCAGGCGCTCGTCATTGACGTGGGCGTGATCAATCAGCCGGCCGCCAAAGCCGACATTACGCGCGAGCAGGTCGCCGAGGCCGGCGGCACGCCGCTGAGCAGGCTGCTGGAGAAGCCGGATCGCGAAGTCGCTGCGCCGGTGATGGCCGAAGGCGCCACGCGCATCGTTGCAGACCTGGTCGAGAAAGGCGAGGTGCACGGCATCGTGGCGATGGGCGGCACGCAGGGCACCACGCTGGCGACGCGGGTGATGCGCGCGCTGCCCTACGGTTTCCCGAAGGTGATGGTCTCCACCATGGCGTCGGGCAACGTCGCGCCGTGGGTGGACATCAAAGACATTACCATGATGTTCTCCGTCACCGACATCTTCGGCTTGAACCCGCTCACGCGCAAAATTTTGGCCAACGCAGCCGCTGCGGCCGTCGGCATGGCAAACTCGAAAGAGACCTTGCAGCGGGCGACCAAGCCGCTGGTCGGCATCACCACAGTCGGCATCACCACCATCGGCGCGATGAAGGCCAAGGAGGTGCTGGAGCAAGCCGGCTACGAGACCATCGTCTTCCACGCCATCGGGCCGGGCGGCCGGGCGATGGAACAACTGATGCGCGAGGGTGTGATCGGCGCGGTGTTGGACTACTCGATCATCGAGGTGTCGAACGAGATGTACCATGCGCTGCTGGCCGGCGGGCCGGATCGGCTGACCACAGCGGGCAAGCTTGGCATCCCGCAGGTGATCTGCCCTGGCGCGGTCGAGGTGCTGGTATTCAACGAGCCGGAGACCGTGCCGGCGAAGTATCAGGGTCGCACGCTCATCCGCCACAGCCCAAAGATCACCGACGTGCGCCTGAACGGCGACGAGATGGCCGAGGTGGGCAGAGAGGTGGCGCGGCGCCTGCAGCACACGCGAAGCGAAGCGGTGTTCATGATCCCGACCGCCGGCTACGACAGCTACGCGGTCGAGGGTGCCGGCTTCCACGACCCCGCATCCGATGCGCGCTTCGTCGAAGCACTCAAGGCCGGCTTGCCGAGCAACATCCGCGTCGTCGAGCGCGACACGCACATTGACGATCCGGCCTTCGCCACCGAAGCCGCACAGACGTTGATCGGGTTGATCGAGAAGCAACGCGTGGCACATGCGTGACTCATCGTTGCGGAGAATGCTGCGTCATGGCCAAGCGATATCCCCGATCGGAATTTCTGGCGCGACTGCGCGCCGAGATCGCCCGCGGCAAGCCGCTGCTGATGACCGGCGCGGGCAACGGCATCGCTGCCAAGTTCATCGAGCGCGGCGGCGTGGACATCCTCGGCGTGTACAACACCGGCTACTTCCGCATGCAGGGCTATGGCTCGCTGGCCGGCATGCTGCCGATGGCCGATGCCAACCAGATGGTCTTCGACATGGGCCGGCGCGAGATCCTGCCGCAGGTGAAAGAGACGCCGGTGATCGCTGGCGTGAACGGCGTGGACGTGCTGCGCGACATGCGCCTGTTCCTCGAAGACTGCAAGCGCATCGGCTTCTCCGGCGTGCACAACTTCCCGACCGTGGCCTGGTTCGACGGCGAGTTTCGCCGCACGCTGGAGCAGACCGGCCTGGGCTACGCGCACGAGATCGCCATGCTCAACATCGCGCGCGAGCTGGACATGCTCACCATCGCCTACGCCTTCAATGCCGAAGACACCGAGCGCATCATGGTCGAAGCGCAACCCGACATCTTCATCTTCCATGCCGGCATTACGCGTGGCGGCACGACCGGCTACGAGACTGGCAGCTCGATCGAGGAGATGGCGCAGCGCTCGCAGCGTCACTTCGAGATCGCCCGCCGCATCAAGCCCGACGTCATCCTGCTTGCGCATGGCGCGGCACTGGCCGACCCTGCCGATGCGCAATATGTGGTTGACCACACCGACGCTGACGGCGTGCAGCTCGGCTCCGGCGTCGAACGCATCGCCATCGAGAAGCCGCTCGAAGAACGCGCCGCGCAGTTCAAGGCGATTCGGTTTACTGAAAGGACCAGAGCGGATGCCTGATCAACGTGGGGCGCGACTCGGTTCCGCGTCGCGCATTCCAGGGATCGCTGCGGAGAGCGATCCCTACATCAATTCGACTGACAAAGTAGTGCGCATCTGACTTGCCAACGCATCCATGCCACTTGTGTCTTTCACCGACCTGATGACCGCGGCAGCGCAGGATGGGTATGCCGTTGGCTACTTCGAGAGCTGGAATCTGGAATCGCTGATGGCAGTGGCTGATGCGGCAGAGGCGATGCGCTCGCCGGTTCTGCTCGGGTTCAGCGGCATCTATCTGCCGAATCCGGATCGCGTCGTTCGTGAGCCACTGTCCGTCTATGCGGCAATGGGGATGGAGATCTGCCGGAGTTTGCGCGCGCCGGCCTGCTTGGTGTTCAACGAATCGCCCTACATCGAGGCCGTGCGCGAAGCGATCCGGCTGGGCTTCGGGCTGGTGATGTTTTCAGAGGAGGAAACGAGCTACGACGCACAGGTTGCGCAGGTGCGCAGCGTCGTGGCTGAGGCAGGCCGCTCCGGCGTCGCGGTCGAGGGCGAGCCTGCATCGTTGCCGGGCGTAGGCGGCGAATTGGCCGACGTGCCTGATGATTTGCGATTGACTGATCCCAACCAGGCGTGCGCGTTCGTCGAAGCGACCGGCGTGCAGGCGTTGGCCGTCAACGTCGGCCAGGCGCACCTGCACGGCAAACGCGAGGTGCGGCTCGACCTGGCACATCTCGCCAAACTGCGCGATGCCGTCGCCGTGCCGCTCGTCCTGCACGGCGCGACCTCGGTCAACCGGGACGACCTGCGCGCCGCCATCGCGCTCGGCATTCGCAAGGTCAATGTGGGCAGCTTGCTCAAACGAACCTACTTCGAAGCGATGCGCGCCGCCTGTCTGCGCGCCGGCGCCGATTACAACCCGTATGAGGTGCTCGGATCGGGAAAGGAAAGCGATGTGCTTGCCCAAGGCCGGCTGGCGATGCGACGCGCAGTCGAAGACTTGATGCGATTATTCGGGAGTGTGAACAAAGCATGATTTTCGATGTAGTGATGCCCGCGCTGGGCGCGACAGGCGGCGACGTGACGATTCAAGAGTGGCTGGTGCAGCCGGGCCAGCGCGTCGAAGCCGGGACGCCGCTGGTAGTGGTCGAGACCGACAAGGCGACCGTCGAGGTCGAGGCATTTCGCGCCGGATACGTCCGCGAGCTGCTGGCCAAGCCGGGCGATGCTGTTTCGATCGGCGCAGTCGTGGCGAGGCTGACGGATTCGATGGAAGCGTTGACCGAAACGCCCGTCGCACCGTTGCCTTCGACTCGATCAACGCGCGAACATGAATCTACGGAGGTCAAGGCTTCAGCCGGAAAACTCGGCGTATCTAAGCTTCCGGCTAAGGCCTCGGCCTCCAATCGGCTGATTCCCGACGATGCGACAGAAATTTCTGCGGATCTACTGCTGTCCATGTTCCGCCAGATGGTCCTCATTCGCCGCTTCGAAGACCATCTGTATCAGTTGTTCCTGCAAGGGCTGGTGCCGGGCACGCTGCACCAGTCGCAAGGCCAGGAGGCGATCGCGGTCGGCGTGTGCGCGGCGCTGCGGCGCGACGACGTGATCTTCAGCACGCATCGTCCGGTGGCGCACGTGATCGCCAAAGGCGGCTCGGTGAACGCCATCGCGGCGGAGCTGTGGGGCAAGGCAACCGGCTGCGCGCGTGGCAAGGGCGGTCAAATGCACTTGACCGACGTGGCCGTTGGCGTGATGCCCACCAACGCCATCGTCGGCGCCAACGTGCCGATCGCGACCGGCGCGGCGCTGGGCTTTCGACTGATGGGCACGGATCGCGTCGCGGTCAGCTTCTTCGGCGATGGCGCGGTCAACACCGGCGCGATGCACGAAGGCGTCAACCTCGCCGCAGTGAAGGATGCGCCGGTGATCTTCGTGTGCGAGAACAACCAATACGCCGCTTCGACGCACATCTCACACAACCTGCGCATCGCGACGATCGCCGAACGCGCCAAGGCCTATGGCATTCCCGGCTTCACAGTGGATGGCATGGACGTCGTGGCGGTGTACGAATCGGCCAGGGCGGCGGTGGCGCGGGCGCGGCGCGGCGAAGGGCCGACGCTGCTCGAATACACGTGCTACCGCTACATGGGCCATTCGCGCGGCGACCCGGGCAACTATCGCAGCAAGCAGGAGATGGCCGAATGGCGCAGCCGCGACCCAATTCCGAAATGTCGCGCGCTGCTGCTCAACGACTTCGGCCAGGACGAGCGCACGCTGGACGAGATCGAGGCCGAATGCCAAGCCGAAGTCGAGGCCGCCGTCGCATTCGCCATGTCCAGCCACGAGCCTGCGCCAGAAGAAGCGCTGCGCAACGCCTACACCACCTGGCCGGAGGTGTTTTATGCCCAGCCGTGAGATGACGATGGCCGAAGCCCTGCGCGACGCGATGCGCCTGGCCATGCGCGAAGACCCGCGTGTGTTTTTGCTCGGTGAGGACATCGGCATCCCGGGCGGCTTCGGCGGCGGCTTCACCGTCACCCTCGGGCTGTCGGAAGAATTCGGCCACGAGCGAGTGATGGACACGCCCATCTCGGAGATTGCCATCGTCGGCGCGGCGGTTGGCGCAGCGATGGTCGGCATGCGCCCCATCGCCGAGATGCAATACGGGGACTTCGTCTTCTGCGCGATGGATCAAGTCGTCAACCAGGCAGCCAAGATGCGCTACATGAGCAACGGTCAGGTATCCGTGCCGATGGTGTTGCGCCTGCCGGTGGGGGCGACGCGGCGCGGCGCACAGCACGCCCAATCCACCGAGGCATATTTCATGCACACACCCGGCTTAAAGGTGGTCTGCCCATCCAACCCATACGACGCGAAAGGCCTGCTGCTGGCCGCGATCTGGGACGACGATCCGGTTGTCTTTCTAGAGCACAAGCTGCTGTACGGCGGCAAGGGTGGGCGCAAGGAGAAGACGTCGCTCGATCCAGTCGCGCTCGTGCCTGAAGAGGCATACACGCTACCGCTCGGCTCGCTGGCGATCCGGCGCGAGGGGACGGATATCACCGTGCTGGCCAACATGCTGATGGTGCATCGCGCAATGCAGGCAGCAGCGGAGCTGGCGCAGGCCGGAATCAGCGCCGAAGTGATTGATGTGCGCTGCCTCGCCCCGCTGGATTGGGACATGCTGATCGCTTCGGTTCGCAAGACGAATCGCGTCTTGATCGTCGAGGAGGACAACCTGACCGGTGGCTGGGGCGCAGAAGTCGCGGCGCGCCTGGGCGAGCTGGCCTTCGATCATCTCGACGCCCCGATCCGGCGCATCGCAGCACCGGATGTGCCTGTCCCGACGGCCCCCGCACTGGAGAATGCCTACTTGCCTCACGCCGAGCGCATCACTGAGGTAGTGCGCGAAATGGTGGGGCGATAGGAATTCTGTAGCAGCGGTTGCACAGGTTAGTTGTGCATGAAGGCGCTTCTTCAACGCTTCGAGGGATGCGCTCACGGCTAAGGGATCACTTCGCTGGCCAGCACTCGCCGTGTGTTGATCATCCAGTCGCTCAAGCTGCGGAAGCGGTCGCTCGGATAGACGATCGGCGCGACCTGCACGTTGCGCACCCGCGAGGAGATCACGTAGTCGAAGGTCGGGTGATACAACATGATGGCCGGCAGCTCTTCGACGAACTTCTGCTGGAAGCGCCGGTATAGTTCAAAGCGCTGCGCGCGGTCGGTCGTCGCGCGCGCCTGTTCCAGCCATTGGCTGGCTTCGGCGTTCTCCCAGCCGGTGAAGTTCTGGCCGACGTTGGCCTGGCTCTGATGCCACAGCGGGAAGGGATCGGGGTCGCCGTCGAGCAAGGTTTCGGTGAGAGCGACCTGAAATTGGTGCGTGGCGAGGAAGTTGCGCACGATGTTGCGCACCGGAATCACCGTCACCTGCACGCCCAATTCGCGCCATTGCTTGGCGACGGCCTCGGCCACCTGCGGGTAGATGCCACCTTCTGGCGTGAGCAAGGTGAAGGCGATCGGCTCGCCGCCCTTTTGCCAGACCTCGACGTTCGAGGGCGCGACGATGGCGATTTCGTAGCCGGCGTCGCGCAGCAATTGCTTGGCCCGCTCCAGGTCGCGGCTGTAGGACTTGACGCTCGCATCGTGCGCCCATGTGCCGGGGATGAACGGCGTGTTGGCAAGGACGCCCCGGCCCTTGAGCACGTCGCGGATGATCGCCTCGCGGTCGAGCGCCAGCATCAGTGCCTGGCGCACCGGCAGCTCGGTGAGCGCCAGCGCGCCGCTGTCCTTGCGCAGGTTGATCATGAGCGAAACGAACCGGGCGCTCGGCATGCTGTAGGTCGTCGCATTCGGCAGCTCCGACGCTTCGGCGGCCTCGGACGTTAGGCTGAAGTCGGCCATGCCGTCCACGTCGCCGTTTCTGAACGCGTCGAGCAAGCTCTGCGTGTTGGGGTAGTAGCGCAGCACGAACCGGCCGAGCTTAGGCCGGGGACCGAAGTAGGTGGTGGATGGCTCCAGCGCGATGGAGGAGACGCGCCCGCCGGCGGTGTTCAGCTCGGCGACGCGCCACGGCCCGTTGCCCTTGGGTTGCTGGTTGAACGGGATCTTGTCCAAGCTGGCCGCCGGCGTCCCCTCCAAGATGTGCTTCGGCAGCAGACCGATGGAGGTGTAATCAATGAACGGCGCGTATGGCTGGCTGAGGCGGAACTGAACGGTGTAGTCATCCAGCTTGGTCACCTCCACCTGGCGCCACAGTTCACCGATATCTTTGCGACCGGGAAAGTCCGGTTGTTTCATCAAGCCAATTGTGAAGAGGACGTCATCGGCCGTCACCGGCGCGCCGTCTTCCCAGCGCGTGTCTTGTCGCAGTTTGAAGGTATACGTGATGCCGTCTTCGGAGATGGACCACGTCTCGGCCAGGTCCGGCAGGGCCTCCCCGCTCTCGTTCAGCCGGGTCAGCCCGCTGAACACCAAACTGCACAGGTCACGGTCGGCCTCGTTCAACTGGCACAGCAGCGGGTTGATGTGCTTCGGCGCGCCGACCACGCCCTCGATATAGGTGCCCCCCTCGGCCGGGACGAGGACGGTATCGCGCGAGAGGATGAATTGATAGACCAGGAAGGCGATGATCCCGATTCCGAGCGCGATGAAAAGCAGGGACAGCCGGAGCGCGCGCATCTCGGAAGCCTTGCCGGGGATGGACGCTGGAAGAGATTGGAGATTGGAGATTGGAGATTGCATCAATCTCCAATCTCTAATCTCCAAAACTACCGGTTCGCCGAGAAGAAGATGACGTTGATCAGCGCGAGCACGAAGAAGGCGATGGCGATGAAGATGGTGATGGTGAAAAGCACGCGGTCAATGCCGCGGCGGGTCTGATACACACCCTGCGCGCCGCCGAACACGCCACCGAGCTCCTCCCCCTTCGACTGCAACAGCACGCCGGCGATCAGCGCGACGCCGAGCAGGATTTGTGCGATGCTGAGAAAGACGTTCATAGCGGCAGGATTATAGAGGATCGCGTCTTGCGTCCTTCGTCTTGCGTCCTGCGTCTGGCGTTCCTATGCCTGGACGAGCGTGCGACGCCGCTCGCCGCATGGCGACGTGCGCTCGCACCAGTCGAACTCCACGTGCAGCTCGCCGATGACCTCCGCATTCGCCATCTTGGCCAGGTTGTAGAGCGTTGGCTTCATATTGTTCAGCTCGTGCTTCAGCCCGCGCTCCATGAACCACGAGAAGGGCGGGATCTCCGGAACCGGCATCAACGGCCAGCGCATCAGGTGCGACACCAGCGTCGAACGCGCGTCCAGCGGTTGCAGGTCAAAACCCCAGAGCTGGCCAAAGGGCGGCTTTTTGAAGCCGGGGCCAGATAGCCAGATGAACCGGTAGGGCGGGTCATACACCTGAACGTAGGAGCGCGTCGGATATTGGTACCAGCCGATGCACTGGCGCGATCGAAAGCCCGACCCCACACCCACCGGCGGCGGCGTGATCCACTCCACCTCCATCACCTCGCCGCTGCCAGCCAGTTGCGGATGCCGAGTCGGATCGCTCACGATTTCGAACAGCGCCTCGCACGGCGCCGTGATCAATCCGGTAACGGTTACGCTTGGGAACTTCACGACTCTTTCACCTCAAGGTCAAATGTGCGTTTGGCGCCTGTTTAGATCGAACAACGCTGAGTGCAAATGGCTGCCCACTACGCGAGGCAGCATTGTGCAGATGAAACTGAGACAAGGCTTAAGCCGAAGGCACGCTCGCGGAGCGCTGCAAGAGCGCTCGCTAAGAAAGCAGTGAACGCGCCGGGACGATATGCAACCTTGGAGTAAGCTATGCGTCATGACGCGCACACGCCAATTCATCCAGCTCAAGACCGAACTGCCCGGCCCGAACAGCCGTGCGCTGATCGCGCGCCGCGAAGCAGCCATGCCGGCGGGCTACGGCAAGGCCACCGACATCGCTGTTCGGCGCGCGCATGGCGCGCTGGTGGAAGACGTGGATGGCAACGTGTTGATTGACTTCGCTGGCGGCATCGGCGTGCTCAATGTCGGCCACACGCCACCGGAAGTTGTCGCGGCGATCAAGGCGCAGGCCGAAGCGATGATCCACGTCTGCGGCCTGGTCGCCACCACCGAGCCGCACGTGCAACTGGCCGAGAAGCTGAACGCCATCGCGCCGATCGGCGGCGCCAAGAAGGCGATGATCACCAACACCGGCGCCGAAGCCGTGGAGCAGGCGATCCAGATCGCGCGCGCAGCGACCGGCCGGCAGGCCATCATCGCGTTCGAGGGCGCGTATCACGGTCGCACGCTGCTCACCCAAACGCTGACCAGCAAATACGCCCTCTTCAAGAAGGGCTTCGGGCCGTTCGCGCCGGAGATCTACCGAGCGCCATTCCCCTATCTCTACCGCACGGCCATCGGCACCGACCTGAACGAGGCGCAAAAGGTCGAGCTGGTGTGGGAAGCGTTCGAGCGCTTTCTGGTGGCCCATGTGATGCCGGAGCACGTGGCGGCGGTGATCATCGAGCCGGTGCAAGGCGAAGGCGGATTCATCCCCACGCCACGCGAGTTCATGCACCGGCTGCGCGATGTGTGCACGCGCTATGGCATCCTGCTGATCGCCGACGAGGTGCAATGCGGGTTCGCTCGCACCGGCAAGATGTTCGCCATCCAGCACTACGACGTCGAGCCGGACATGGTCGTCATGGCTAAAAGCATGGGCGCGGGCATGCCGATCGCTGCGACCGTGGGCCGTGCCGAGGTCATGGACAAGGTGCACTTGGGCGGTTTGGGCGGCACGTATAGCGGCAATCCGGTCGCCTGCGCCGCCGCGCTGCAGGCCATCGCGCTGATCGAACGCGACGATCTGTGCGCCCGCGCGGCCTACCTGGGCAGCATCGCCTGCACACGTCTGAAGCGCATGCAGGAGCGCTTCGCGCTGATCGGTGATGTGCGCGGCCTGGGGGCGATGCTGGCCGTCGAGTTCGTCGAGGATCGCGCTTCCCGCCGTCCGCTCTCGCCCGAGAAGACCGTCGCCATCGTCCGCGACATCGCGCGCAACGGCGTGCTCTCCATCCGCTGCGGCCTATATTCGAACGGCCTGCGCTTCCTGTTCCCGCTTGTCATCAGCGAAGCGCAGTTGCACGAAGGCCTAGATGTGGTTGAGGAAGCGCTCGAGCGGGCTTCGGCCTAGTCTGTTGGCATGGCAACCGACCTCGCCTTGATCGTGCAGATCAAGCAGCACGATGCAAGCGCGTTGGCCGAGCTATGCGACCGCTACGGCGCGCGTGTGTATTCGCTCGCCTACGCGATCCTGGGCCGAGGCGATGACTGCGCAGGAAGTCACTCAGGACACGTTTATCAAGCGCATGGCCGTTCGTGCATAACCGGACTCGACTCCGGCTTTAAGCTGCTTCTCAGCCGCATTTGATCGGGATTTCACCCAGACCGTTAAGGTAGTCGGCGATTGTCAGGAGGAATGAAACATGAGATCACCGACTGTCCCTGCATTATTCACTGTTGTAGCGCTCCTGGTTGCAGCGTGCAGTACCGCGCCATCTGCTGCGCCGGCGGCCACTATAGCCCCAACTGAAGCTTCTGCGCCAACGCAAGCACCTCCCCCAACGGAAGCTCCTACGCCAACAGTGGCGCCGACTGAAGCACCGGCCGCCGAAACGCCTGCGCCCACCGAAGCGCCGGCACCTACCGAAGCACCTGCTGCGCAGGTCGTGGTGTATCAGATCAACGCCAATGGGTCGGAAGCCAGCTTTACGCTCAACGAAGAGCTGTTGGGCGTTCCCACCGTGGTCGTCGGCACAACGCCCAAGGTCGCCGGCACGATTACCGTGGACTGGAGCAACCCATCCAACTCCAAGATCAGCAAGCTGGAGATAGACGCGACCGACTTCAAGACGGACAACGAGCGCCGCAACGGCGCCATCCATCGCTTCATCTTGCAGACGAGCCAATACCCGAAGATCGAGTTCGAGCCGACAGCGATCGAGGGACTGCCGGCGTCGGTGAAGCCGGGTGACGTGTTGAACTTCAAGGTGACGGGCAACCTGAAGATTCGCGACATCACCAACCCAGTTACCTTCGACGTGACGGCGAACCCCAACGAGAACGAGATCAGCGGCGAGGCGAAGACCGTGGTCAACCGCAACGACTACCAACTGTCTATCCCATCTGTGCCGATCGTGGCCAATGTGACGGAAGCGGTGACACTGACGTTGAAGTTTGTGGCGACGCGACAGTGATGCGCGCTCGTTTGCGTGAGCTTCACCCGAAAGTGGTGAAGCTCACGCGTTTTTCATGCCCATGCAAACGCGCATCGGCGCGCTGATTTTGTTTATCCTGCTTGCGCTCATCGCCTTCAGCGAGCTGATCTTCAGCAACCTCGGCACGCTCAGCGGCGACTTGGCCGGCGCGGCGCAGATGCTGGGGCTGACCCCGGCGCAGGAGCGGACGCGGCTGTTCATCCTCATCACGCTCGACGCCATCGCCGGCGTGGGCGCGCTGTTGGCTATCATTGGCTTGCTGGCGCGAAACAAGCTAATCGCCTACGGCGCATCGCTGTGCGCGATCGGCTTCCTCGCTTACGCCATATATCAGATTTTCGCTGCGCTGACCCAGTTGAGCGCAACAGTTCGCCTGCCTGTCATCGTAGCCGGCGCGCTCTACACGCTGCTCAGCGTCGCGGCTTGGTTCACCGGCCGGCGGGCAGCAGCGCTCGCGCGCATCGCGCAATGATCGTAGCTGCTGCAGTTGACGCCGACGCGACTGCGGCGAAAATGCGCTGCGATGAATCTGCAGGACATCGGGCTTTCACACGACGCTCCACCCTATCGCCTTCATCGCCTCGGCGTGGTCATGCGCGCCGACTCGAACAACCCGGACGAAGCGCTGGGCGTGCTGAACCCGGCGACGGCGCGCGGGCCGGATGGCAAGCTGTATCTCTTCGCGCGCATCGTCGCCGCGGGCAACTACTCGCGCATCGGCATCGCCGAAGTGCGGTTTGACGCGCAGGGCGATCCGGTCGAGGTGACGCGTATGGGCTACGTGCTGGAACCAACCGAGCCATACGAGCGCAATGCGCGCACCGCCGGCTGCGAAGACCCGCGCATCACATTCGTGGAGCCGCTCGGCTACTACGTGATGACCTATACTGCGTATGGCCCGCTGGGGCCGCGCATCGCGCTGGCCTGGTCCAGAGATTTGTTCACCTGGCAGCGCATCGGCCCGGTTAAGTTCGCCTTCATGCCGCGATATCGGGTTGACTTCGATCTCTACGACAACAAAGACGCCTATCTCTTCCCGCAGCCGGTGCGCGACCCGCAGGGGCGGCCGGCGTTGGCGATGATCCATCGCCCGTCGAACACCCAGGGCGGCCTGCAAGTCACGCCGGAGGGCATCGCCGAACCGCGCGCCAGCATGTGGATTTCCTACTGCCCGCTCGACCGCGCCAAGGCCGGCCCAGAGGCGCTGCTGACTTGGGAGGAGCACCAACTGCTGGCCACGCCGGCGCAGCCGTGGGAAAGCCTCAAGATCGGCGGCGGCACACCACCGGTGTTGACTTCGCGCGGCTGGCTGACGATCTACCACGGCGTCTCCGGTCGCATCGTGGAGGGCGTGGATCACCAACCTTTTGTGCGCTACTGCGCCGGTGCGATGGTGCTGGATCGTGACGACCCGCGCTACGTGATCTACCGCTCCAGCGAGCCGATCCTTTCGCCCGAAGCGCCGGAAGAGAAGGAGGGCGTGGTCGCCAATGTAGTCTTCCCCACCGGCGTAGATGTACGCGAAGGCGGGCGGGTGGACGTGTACTACGGCATGGCCGACTTCTACATCGGCGTCGCGCGGATGACGCTGCCGGATTAGAACGGACGCGCGGTCATCGCCGCCAGCGCGACCACTTCGCCGATCTCGCACATCGCGCCGTAGGTGTCGCCGGTCAGTCCGCCGAGCGATTTCGTCCAGCGCGCGAAGATGGCGTGTGCCGCGACGAGCGTCAGCCCGATTGTGATCGCGCCGCGCAGCAGCGCCGCCGGCCATGCATCCGGCGCCAGGCCGAATGCGCATATCACCGCGACAATCACCAGCATCTGAAGCGTGGCGAAGACAAAGTCGCTGCGCCGGATGAAGTCGTGGAAGTTTCGGCCCAGCCCGCCCTCGCGCGCGGCCGGGAAGAAGAAGATGCCGTAGAGATCGGCCCAGCGGCCAAGCGTCGTCGCGACCAGCACGGCGCGCGGCCAATCCGCGCCGGCAGCGGCGACGAATGCGACCTTGAGCAGGATGACCGCGATCAGCGCCAGCGCGCCCATCGCACCGATGCGGCTGTCCTTCATGATCTCCAGCTTGCGCTCGCGTGGTCGCCAGCTCATGACGGCGTCGAACGTGTCGCTCAGGCCGTCCAGATGCAGGCCGGCGGTGACGACGGCCAGGGCGATCACGATGGCGGCGGCGCGCGCGAGGTCGCCCCACAGCGCGCCGGCCAGCCATCCCGCGCCGCACGCAAGCAAGCCGATGAGCGCGCCAACGGCCGGGAACCAGGCCATCGCGCGCGCGATCGTCTCCTCGTAGTTCTCGCGGGTCATCGGCGGCAAGAACGGCAGCGGGATGAGCGTGAGAAAGCGGAGGGCTTCGAAGAATGCGGTGAGCATGGGATGAATGATGAATGATGGATTGATGATTGATGATTGATGATTGCTGACTTACGACTTCCGACTCCCTACTCACCACCTGGTTCTGCGTCGTAAGTCGGGAGTGGGGAGTGGGGAGTCGGAGGCGTCGGGAGTGGCAGCGCGTGATTCACCATGCGCAGGATCGTGGTCGTGGGATAGCAATCCAGGCCCGTGACGCTGCCCAGGTCAATCCGCCAGCGCCAGTGTTCGGCCAGCGGCGTCCCCATCAGCAAACAGAGCAAGACCTGGATCGGGCCGCTGTGCGTCACTGCGACCACGCGCCGGCCGGGGAACCGCGCGCCGAGGTCGTCCCATGCCTGGCGGACGCGCTGCGCTAACTGCGCCAGCGACTCGCCATGCAGCGGCGGGTGGTTGACCGGATCGGCGAAGCGCCGCGCGGCGTCTTCCGGGTAACGTTGCGTCACTTCGCAATAGGTCAACCCTTCCCATGCGCCATGCGACGCTTCACGCCAGCGTTCGTCGCAGTAGACCGGAACGTTGCGTGCACCCTTGATCGCTTGAGCCGTTGCTTCAGTGCGAATTAGGCCGCTATGCACGATCAAATCCACCTTGCGTGCGGCGAAGAAGCGCGCCAACGCTTGCGCTTGTCGCTCGCCGAATGCAGCGAGCGGCCGGTCTGTAAAGCTCATGTAGCGGCGGGCGACGTTCCAATCGGCCTGCCCATGCCGCACCAACCAGACGCTGCGAGGCACACCGGACATCGGTCGCGAAGGCTACCATGCCGGGACGTAGCTCATGTTCCACGACAGACGATGTTCCCTTGCGATGCGCTGGTGAAATTTATATGATCCTAAGCAAAGCTGTGTAAATTGGATGGCGACGCGCAAGTGCGCCAAACCGGCTATGAGGTTGTAATGCCGTGTTGAATCATACTCCCCTTGTAACGACGCCCAATGTCGAGCATTCTCGCAATCCAAAGACGGCTGCTCCGACCGCCATCGTCATGTTGAACCTGGGCGGCCCACGCAGTGTGGATGAGGTCGGCTCCTATCTCGAGCGCATGTTCCTCGACTGCGAGCTGATTCCGCTGCCGTTCCAGGAACGGCTGGGCCGATTCATCGCCCGCCGCCGGACGCCCAAGATTCAAGCGAAGTACGCCCGAATCGGCGGCGGCTCACCCATCTATGAATGGACGAAACGCCAAGGCGAGGCAATGGCGCAACTGCTCGACCAGCTGTCGCCGGAGACCGCGCCGCACAAGAGCTACATCGCCTTTCGCTACGCCGAGCCGCTTACCGAGGAGGCGCTGATGCAAATGCGCGCGGACGGCGTCCGGCGCGCGGTGGCGTTCACCCAATATCCGCAGTGGAGCTGCAGCACCACCGGCGCCAGCCTGAACGAGCTGTGGCGCGAGTTGATCCGCCTGAACCTGCGCGACGCCTTCGAGTGGAGCGTCATTGATCGTTGGCCGGCGCATCAGGCCTTCGTGGAAGCAATGGCGAAGAAGGTGTGCGAGGGCCTCGACCAGTTCGCGCCGGCGGAACGCAGTAGCGTGCTGTTGCTGTTCAGCGCACACTCGCTCCCGCTCAGCGTGATCGAACGCGGCGACGCCTATCCCCAGGAAGTCGCCGCCACTGTGCAGGCGGTGATGGAGCGTCTCAACTTCTCGAACGAATTCCTGCTGGCCTATCAGTCCGACATCAAGCCGTTCAAGTGGCTTGGCCCCAGCACCGAACAGGTCATCCGCAACCTAGGCGCGCGCAAGCGCAAGAACGTGATGGTCGTGCCGATCGCTTTCACCAGCGACCACATCGAGACGTTGCACGAGATTGACATCGAATACGCCGAGCTGGCGCACGAGGCCGGCATTGCCAATTTCAAGCGCGCGCCGGCGCTGAACGACGATCCGCTGTTCGTCCGCGCGCTGGCCGAGATCGTTGCAGAGCACCTGCGCGTCGGCCGGCTGCACTCTTCGCAATACAAGTTGCGCTGCCCCGGCTGCGAGAACGCCATGTGCCGCTCGCTGCTCAACCCGGCCAAGGCTGCGCTTCAGGCGCGTGCTGTAGTCTGATGTAAGGTGCATTCGCCGGCGGACAAATGTGCAGGTTGGGTAGGGCGTGCTCCGAATGGCCCGAATGGGCTACCGCAGCGTCACAGGCGCGGAACGGTGTCCGCGCCCTACTGCACGATGTTTTGCCTTCATTCGCCTCGATACGCGAATGCACCTCTGATGTAGGCGCAGGTTTCATGCCGGGTGTATTTCCCGCTGGAGGCAAAATGCCCGGCAACTGAAGTCGCGGGCAATTTGGCGGCAAAGCCGGCCCACGGCCGGCTTTGCCATGCGTTGCGCGCGGATTCATCCGCTGCGCAAATCCGCGCAATGGCCCGTTAGAAAATGCACCCTTCATACCTGCGCTACGGATACAGTTGTCTATAGGGGCAGGCCGATGTGCCCGCCCGTAACTGTTTGAGCATGATGTGGGCAACCTTGCGTGGTCGCCTACTGGCGAATGCACCCTGCGGTTAGAATGCGGCGCTGAGCGCCTCATGCGCTCGCGTCGCATCCATGCTCGCGCGCCTGCGTTCCATTCCGCTTCGGTCACACTGGCTCTTCCTCGGCACGATCCTCCTCCTGGCGGCCGTCTTGCGCTTCTATAAGATCGGCGCGCAGTCGCTGTGGTATGACGAGGGCAACAGCGCGCGCATCGCCGAACGGTCGCTCGCGTTGATTGTCGAGGGCGCCGCAGGCGATATCCACCCGCCGCTCTACTACATCGCGTTGAAGTACTGGCGCGCTGCCTTCGGCGAGAGTGAAGCAACCCTGCGCGCGTTCTCGGCGACCTGCGGCGTGCTCACCGTGCTGTGCGCCTACCTGATCGGGCGCGATGCGTTCGGGCGGCGCGTCGGGCTGATTGCCGCGTTTCTGCTGGCCGTGATGCCCTTCGCGATTTACTACGCCCAGGAAGCGCGCATGTATGCGCTGCTGGCGCTCTGCGCCGCTGCCAGCACGTGGGCGGTGATGAGGATGGGAAGATTGGGGATTGGGGATTGGAGATCAGAGAATAGAGATTGGAGATTGCCAATCTCTAATCTCCAATCTCTAATCATCATCCTGCTCTACATCGCCGCTACTACCGCCGGCCTGTGGACGCACTACGCGTATCCATTCGTGATGATCGCGCAAGGCGTCGCCTACCTCGCACTCACGCTACTCAACTCACCCTCCACGATTCACGATTCACGATCCGCACACGAACGGCGTAACGCGCTCATCCTCTACACCCTGGCAAACGTCGTCGCCATCACGCTGTTCCTGCCGTGGCTGCCGGTGGCGATCCGCCAGGTGCAGGGCTGGGGTGTGGATCGGCCGGCCTATGCGCTCGGCCCGGCGCTGCTCGACGCCTACCGCACGCTGATCGTCGGCCGCACGCTGCCGCCGGACCAGGCGACTTTGCCGGTCGGATTGTTCACAGCGTTCGTCGCCCTGGGCGCGGCGCTCGGCAAGCGGGAGACGCTGGCGAACCGGCTGGCGATGCTCGCGCTGGCCGGCCTGCCGCTGGCGCTGCTGTTCGCCTTCGGCCTGTACCGCGAGGCCTATCTCAAGTTCTTGCTGGTGTGCGTGCTGCCGTTGTGTGTGTTGGCGGCACGTGGCGTCGTGGAGATTGGAGATTGGAGATTGGGGATTGCCAATCCCCAATCTCCAATCTCCAATCTCTCAATCTCTAATCTCCTCAGCACGGCCATCACCCTCACCCTTGCCGCGACGCTCATCCCCTCGCTGCGCAACCTCTACGACGATCCGGCCTACGCCCGCGACGACTACCGCGGCATCCAGCGGATGATCGCCGCAGACGCGCGCTCCGACGACGCTGTGCTCTTCCTCGCGCCGAATCAGTGGGAGGTGTTCACCTACTACCAGCGCGACGACCGCAACCTCTTTCCGCTGACCTACCGGCCGGCGTCGTATGAGGCCGTCGCCGCAGAGATGCAGGCCATCGCGTCGGCACACCGTCGCATCTTCGCGCTCTACTTCGCCGAGCGCGACGCCGACCCGGAAGGTTGGTACGAGTTGTGGATGAGCGGCAACCTCTACAAGGTGCACGAGCGCTGGGTCGGCAACATTCGCTTGGCGATCTACGACAGCGGCACAGACCGAGACGCCTGGCCGGTCGCTGCCGGCGCGACGTTCGGCGACGCCATCGCGCTGGTCGAGGCGCGCGGGAGATTGGGCAAAGCGCGCCGGGGCGACACCGTGCCGGTCGAACTGACGTGGCAGGCGACGGCGAAGCTCGATCGGCGCTACAAGGTGTTCATCCACATCGGCCTGCCGGACGGTGCGCCGGTCGCCCAGCACGACAGCGAGCCGGTCGCCGGCTACAGGCCGACGGACGGCTGGGCACCCGGCGAGCGCATCGTGGATCGGCGCGGAGCGTGGATCGGGCCGGACGTATCACCCGGTGTGTATGGCGTGTTCGTCGGCCTCTACGAGCCAGACACCGGCGCGCGCCTGCCGGTCACCCAGAATGGCGCATACTTGGGCGACCGGCTGAAGATCGGCGAGATTACAATCCGCTGAGCATGGCTGACTTTGAACTCCTCAAGGCGCTCGTTCAACCGGCGCAGACCAAAATCGTGTTACTCGTAATGGACGGGCTGGGCGGCCTGCCCCGGCCTGAAGATGACAAGACCGAACTCGAGGCGGCGCATACGCCCAACCTCGACCGGCTGGCGCGCGAAGGCTGCCTGGGCCAGCACTACCCGGTCGCGATCGGCGTGACCAGCGGCAGCGGGCCGGGGCACCTGGGCTTGTTCGGCTACGATCCGCTGCGCTACGAAATCGGGCGCGGCGTGCTGGAGGCCGTCGGCATCGGCTTCGGCGTCACCTGCCGGGACGTGTGCGCGCGCGGCAACTTCTGCACGCTCGACGCGCAAGGCAACATCACCGACCGGCGCGCCGGCCGCATTCCCACCGAGGTGTGCGCGCGGCTGGTCAAGAAAATCAACGACGCGCAGATCACCGTCGGCGACGGCGTCGAAGTCTTCATCGAGCCGGTGCAGGACTATCGCTTCGTGGTCGTGATGCGCGGCGACGGGCTAGCGGGCAACATCGAAGACACCGACCCGCAGCGCACCGGCGCGCCCCCTTTGCCGGCCGTGGCCCGCGATGCGCAATCGCAACGCACCGCCGACCTGTTCAACCGCTGGATCGCGCAGGCAACCGCCGTCATCCGCGACGAGCATCCGGCCAACGGATTGACGCTGCGCGGCTTCGCCAAGGAGCCCGGCCTGCCGAAGTACAAGGACGTATATGGCCTGAAGGCCGGTGCGATCGCCATCTATCCCATGTATCGCGGCGTGGCGGCGCTGGTGGGCATGGATCGCATCGCGCACGATGCGCACAACGTGCGCGAGGAGTTCGAAGCCGCCGCGCGCGTTTGGAACGACTACGACTTCTTGTTCATCCACGTCAAATACACCGACAGCCGCGGCGAAGACGGCAACTTCGAGGCCAAGAAAGCCGTGATCGAAGAGGTGGACGCGGCGCTGCCGATCCTGCTCGACCTCAAGCCCGACGTGCTGATCGTCACCGGCGACCACAGCACGCCGAGCCAGCTGCGCAGCCACTCGTGGCATCCGGTGCCCTTGTTGCTGTGGGCGCCGGCCACGGCTCGCCGCGACGGCAGCACGCACTTCGGCGAACGCGCCTGCGCGCGCGGCGGGCTGGGCACGTTCTACGCCAAGGACATCATGCCGCTGGCGCTGGCGCACGCCGGCCGGCTGCAGAAGTTCGGTGCGTAGTCCCGGTGTTGAGGTTCAGGCCGCTCTAAGCGATCTGCGCCTTTCCCCTCATCAGACGCACACAGGCGCATATAATGTAGAACATCTGTCCGATGAGGTTTTTTGCCGGTAAGTCCAGCGCAAGCAAGGGCAAGCCCCAAAAGGGCGGCGGGCCCGATCCCGCGCCGCTGCAGTTCGACCTCGACCGGTGGCTCGACATCTGCGGCGTCGCACTGCTGGCCGTCGCTGCGCTCACCCTCTTCGGGCTGCTGTCCACCCAGCGCAGCCCGATCCTCAGCGGCTGGCTGGAGATCGTGGGCCGCTTGTTCGGATGGGGCGTCTATCTCGCGCCGGCCATCCTGGCAGCGCTCGGCGTATATCTCCTCGTCCGGCGCTTCGGCGACCGCTTCCCGCGCTTGAGGCCGAAGCGCCTGGGCGGCGCAGTGCTGGCCTACCTCACCGCGCTGGCCACCCTCCACGGCCTGACGATGATCGCCGACGAGAAAGCCAGCGGCGCACAAATCGCTGCTGCATCCCAGGGCGGGGGCGAGCTGGGCTGGCTGATCCTCAGCGTGCTCATCAGCCTCCTGGGCAACATCGGCGCCGGCGTCATGATCGTCATGGCTTGGATCGCTGCGGTGATGCTGATCGCCGATGTATCTCTGCCGCAGCTCTTCCAGGCCGTGCGGCAGACCTTCACCCCACCGAAGCGCGACCCGGCGGCGACGAACGTCGCGCGCGTTCCCGGCGCGCCCACCGACGACATCATCGAGCCGGACTATGGCCGCAGCGGTGGGCTGATCATCCGTGGGCTGAGGCCGCGCCGCGCAACGGCCAAGCAGCAGCGCGAAGCGAAAGGGGAAGCGCCCGCTGCGCCATCACCGTCGGATGCCGAGCTGCCCCCGGCCCGGACGATCAGTGAAGCGCCCGCACACGGCGCCGAGCCTGCTGCGGCGCTGAAGATCAATTCGCCGGCGTCGCGCGGCCAGATCAACCGCGTGCCGCCGCCGCGCATCATCGGCGCGCCCGACGCACCGGCTGCTCGAAGTGCAGCGAGCAAAGCCGAGCCGGCCCGCCAGTCACCGCCGGTCTCGCAGCCTGCAGCGGCATCTGCAGTAACGGTCTCCTCGATCTACCCCGTCCGGCGCAACTGGGTGCTGCCTAAGATCGAGGACGTGCTCGAGCCGGGGAGCGATGCCGCGATGAAGGAAGCGGAAATTCGGCAACGCGCGGCGCTGATCGAGGACACGCTGCGCGCGTTCGGTGTGCCGGCCCGCGTGGTCGAGGTGAACCGTGGTCCGACCATCACCCAGTTCGGCGTCGAGCCGGGCTTCAACGAGATGAAGGGCGGCAAACAGGTGAAGGTCAAAGTCAGCCGCATCGCGGCGCTGGCCGACGACCTGGCGCTGGCGCTGGCAGCGCCACGCATCCGCATCGAAGCGCCGATCCCCGGCCGCGCGCTGGTCGGCATCGAAGTGCCGAACGGCGAGACGTCGCTGGTCGCCTTGCGCGACGTGATGGAGAGCGAGGAGTTCGAGGCGCTGCGCCGCAAGACGCGCCTGCCGCTCGCGCTCGGACAGGACGTGAGCGGCCGGCCGGTGGTGGCCGATCTGACCAGCATGCCGCACCTGCTGATCGCCGGCACGACCGGCTCCGGCAAGAGCGTGTGCGTGAACGCCATCATCGTCGCCCTGCTGTGCTCCAACACGCCGGAGGACCTGCGCTTCCTGATGATTGACCCGAAGCGCGTGGAGCTGACCGGCTATAACGGCGTGCCACATCTGATCGCGCCGGTGGTCGTGGACCTGGAGAAAACGACGGCGGTGCTGCAGTGGGTGACACGCGAGATGGACCGGCGCTATCGCCTGTTCGCCAAGCACGGCGCGCGCAACATCGTGGAGTTCAACGCGAAAGTGGCAGCCTACTCCCCACTCCCCACTTCCGCACCGGATCAGTCCAGAGTGGGAAGTCAGGAGTCGCCCGACGACGATCTCCACAAGCTGCCCTATATCGTCGTCGTGATTGACGAGCTGGCCGACCTGATGATGATGGCGCCGGATGAGACCGAGAAGATCATCTGCCGGCTGGCGCAGATGGCGCGTGCCACCGGCATCCACCTCATCCTGGCGACGCAACGTCCCAGCGTGGACGTGGTCACCGGCCTAATCAAGGCTAACTTCCCGGCGCGCATCGCGTTCACCGTAGCGACCAGTGTGGACTCGCGCGTCATCCTCGATGGCCCGGGTGCGGAGAAGCTGCTGGGCCGCGGCGACATGCTGGTGGTCACGCCGGAGCAGTCCATGCCCATGCGCGCGCAGGGTTGCTTCCTCAGCCCGGCGGAGATCGAACGCGTGGTGCGTCACTGGCGCGCGCAACTGGGCGACCCGGCAACGGTGCGTGCCTCAAATGTGCTCGAACAGGCGATTGCCGATCCGCCGGCGGAGGCCGCACCCGCTGCTGACCTCTTCAGCGCGCCGCCGCCCACCTGGGAGGAGGCGCGGGCGCTGAGCGAAGCAGCGCGCGAAGTGAACGCCGGCAGCAAAGACGACAAGCTGTTCAACGAAGCCGTGGCCACCGTGCGATTGCAGGGCAAGGCTTCGATCTCACTGCTGCAGCGGCGGCTGCGCATCGGCTACACGCGCGCGGCGCGGCTGATCGAGGAGATGGAAGAGCGCGGCATCGTCGGCCCGGCGATCCCCGGCCAGCAATATCGCGAGGTGTTGAACTCGCCGCTGAGCGGAACGGACGAGCCGTAGTCCGGGACGGCTTTTAAACTTCGTACTTACAATTGCATTCATGCTGGACATCGAACTGCACTGCCACACGCGCTACTCGCCGGATAGCCTGGTGAAGCTGCCCGACCTGATCGAACATGCTCGCAAGGTCGGCATTCACCGTCTTGCCATCACCGACCACAGCGAGATCGAAGGCGCGTTGTTGGCCCAGCAGATGGCGCCCGACTTGATCATCGTGGGCGAAGAAGCGATGACCAAGCAAGGGGAACTGCTATGCCTCTTCATTAACGAGCTGATTCCCGACGGCTTGACGCTGAAGGAGGCGATTGACCGGGTGCACGCCCAGGGCGGCATCTGCGGCCCGTCACACCCGCTCGATCCACGCCGCTTCGGCATAGGCATGGAGAACTTGTTGGAATACGCCTCGGAGTTCGACTTCATCGAGACGTTCAACGCCCGCACGCGTGAGACCAGCAAGAACGACGAGGCAGATTACATCGCGCAGCGGCTGGATCTGCCCCGCGTATGCACCAGCGACGCCCACACGCTACAAGAGGTCGGCATTAGCCGCATGCGCATCCGTGAATACACCACGCCACAGGACTTCGTCGCGGCCTTGCGCGACGCCGAGTTGCTCCCCAACTACAGCTCGCTGATGGTCAACGTCAGCTCGCGCCTGGCCTCGATCGCGCATGGATTGGGGTTCGACAAGCGGTAAAGCATGGCTGGCCAATCAGGTAACATGCATGGCATGCAAGTGTCTATCCCAGCACCGGCGCGCGAGCCGCGCAGTTCATCCTTCCAGGTTCGGCTGGCCTGGTTGGAGGACTGCCCCTCGATCACAGTAAACACCGACGCCACAACTGTGCGACGCCGCGTCTCGGCATGGTTGTTCGATCACGTTGCCACCATGCTGATGGGCGACGCGCCACAGCTAACTTTGGAGCGCGAAGGCGGAAGGGTTCGCGCATTGTGGCGCGTGCCGGTCGTGCTGACGTCGAGACATGGCATCCTCGGCAATGTAGGCGAAGTCGTGGTTGATGCAAATACAGGCGAGCCGGCCGTGTCAGACGCTTTGGCGAATGCTTTGATTGCTCAGGCTCAGTCATTACTCGCCGCCAATGCCTCTTCTGTCGGTTCCTCACCGCCTTCAACTTGATGACGGCTATTGCCTGGCTGCGTGTGTGGAGATGGTGCTGGCCTATTACGATTTGACGCTTGACCAGGACTCGATTGCTGAACGGATTGGCGTCATCCGAGGCTTAGGTCGGCTGCTTTCAACATTCTTCGCTTAGACATACCTGGATTGCGCATCACCTATCGGCGTGGCGAATTGACCGATCTGACTGATGCGCTATCCCGCGGTGTGCCGCCGATCCTGTCGGTATTCACTGGCGAATTGCCCTACTGGGATGTCGAGTCATTGCACGCGCTCGTCCTAACGGGCATTCAGGACGAGGTGGCCTTCGTCAACGATCCCGCCTTCCCTACGCCAATGCGCGTGGGCCTCAGTGATATGCTGTTAGCTTGGGACGAGCGCGACAACAGCGTCGCATTCATCCAGCCATCGAACTGAAGATCTCCGGCTGCTTGATTCGATTTAGCCTAGGCGCAGCCTCAGGCGCTACTGCGCCGCCACCCGTTCATTCACCCGCTCGATCACCATCACGCTGACTGCCGTCACGATCATCAGCAGCGTGCTCATCGCCAGGGCTTGGCCGTAGTTCAGCGCGCCGGGCTGGCCGAGGAAGCGATAGATCACTATCGGCATCGTGGGATACTCCGGCCGCGCGATCAGCAGCGACGCGCCGAACTCGCCGAGCGAGATGGTGAACGCGAAGATCATCGCCGCGATGAACGGCGGCGCCAGCAGCGGCAAGTCTACGTAGCGCAGTGCCTGCAACGGCCCAGCCCCCAGTCCGCGCGCTGCCTCGCGCAGGCGCGGATCAAACGACCGGATGGCCGGCAGGACGGCGCGCACGACGAACGGCAGCGCGATCAACGTGTGCGCGACCGGCAGCAACACCACCGACCTGCGCAGGTCGAGCGGCGGCCGGTCGAACGCCACCAGGAAGCCCAGCCCCAACGTCACGGCGCTGGTGCCGAGCGGCAACAGCAACAGCGCATCGAGCAGCCGCGCCAGGCGCGCCCCGTTGGCATTTGGCCGGCCTCCCTGCGCGATCGCGTAGCCCAGCGGCAGCCCAAGCAACATCGCCAGCGCCGCCGTGATCGCAGCGAAGATCAGCGAATTGCGAATGGCCGTCTGCGGCGGCACGAAGAACAGCGACCCGCGCACGTTCTCGCTCAGCGCCACGTAGTAGCGCAGAGGATCGTTACCTTCCAAGTTCAACGAGCGCCAGGAGAGTGTCGCCAAGGGCAACACCAAGACGACACCGATGAACGCCAGGCTGCCGGCGACGAGCATGCGCGCAGCCGGGCTGGCTGCCGGCCGGCGGATATCGCGCGTCGGCCGCGCTTCCAGCGGCGCGCTGGCCCTCGCCTCCAACCGCGCCGAGGCCCAGCCCACAAGCAGGGTGACGGCCATCTGCACGATGGCCAGCGACGTGGCGACGTCCAACCGCAACAGTTGCGCGGTCTGCCGGTAGATCTCCACTTCGAGCGTGGCGAAGCGCGCGCCGCCCAAAATGAGCACCACGCCGAAGCTGGTGAAGGTGAACAAGAACGTCAGCGCCGCTGCCGCGCCGACCGACGGCAGCGCCATGGGCAACGAGACGTGGCGAAAGGTCTGCCAGCGGTTCGCGCCCAGACCGGCGGCCGCCTCTTCGATGCTCGGGTCGAATGCCGAGAGGAAACCGCCGACCAGCCGGATCACCACTGCGACGTTGTAGAACACATGCGCGAGCAGGATCATCGGCAGCGTGCCCAGCAACTGGATCGGCGGCTGGTCGAGGCCGAGCGCGCTCTGCAAGGCAGCGTTCAGCGCGCCGCGCGGGCCGAGCAGCGCGCTGAACGCTGCGGCGACAACCACGGTCGGCATGACGAACGGCACCACGGCCAACGCCCGCCACAAGCGCTGGCCGGCGAAGCGATAGCGCGCAAAGGCGAAGGCGATCGGTATGCCGGCGAGCAGCGTGAGCGCAGTGGACAGCGCCGCCTGCCAAAAGCTGAACCACAGCACGCGCAGATGCGCCGGATCAAGTAAGACAGAGAACGGCGTTGCGCCCCGGCTGATCTCGCTGGGCGTGAACGAGACGCGCGCAATCTCGATCAGCGGCCAAACGAAAAAGAGGACGAGGAAGAGCAGTGCCGGTGCGGCAAGCGCCAAATTGAGAATTGAGAATTGAGAATTGAGAAGAGGCGGTTTCTCAATTCTCAATTCTGCATTCTTCATTTCAGGACGAGTTTGGTCCACTCTTCGATCCACCGCTCGCGGCCCTGGTCAATTTGCTCGGGCGTGAGCGAGAACGCTTGCGCCGGCGGCTGGCCGAACTTCACGAACACCTCCGGCCACGCTGCCGACTTCGCGACCGGATAGACGAACATCTGCAGCGGGATGTCCTCTTGGAAGCGCTTGCTCAGCATGAAGTCCACCCACTTCTCGGCCAAGTCACGGTTCTTCGTGCCCTTTAGGATGCCGACGAACTCGATCTGCTCGAAGGCTGTGCCCTCCAGGTTGCCGGTGGGCGGCTCCTCCAGCTTCCCTTCGCTGAAGAAGACCTCGGCAGCCGGGCTGGTGGCATACGACACGACGAGCGGGCGCGGCCCTTTGCCACTGCTGCCGCTGAATTGCGTGTAGTATGCGTCGCTCCAGTCCGGGCTGACATACACGTCGTTGGCGCGCAGTGCTTGCCAGAATCGCTTCCAGTCGTAGTCGCTGCCTTCGGGGAACGCTGCGATCGTCGCCAGCAGGAAGGCCAAGCCGGGCGACGACGTGGCCGGGTTCTGCACCACCAGCATGCCCTTCCATTGCGGCTCGGTCAACTCGCGCAGCGACTTCGGTGGCGCCAGGCCCTTGTCCTTCAAGAAGGCTTTGTCGTAGTTGATGATGACGTGACCGTAGTCCACCGGCAGCATCCGGTTTTGCGGGTCGAGCTTGAAGCGATCAGGGATGTCGGCCAGCGCCGGCGAGTTATACGGCTCGAGGATGCCGGCGGCCAGCGCGCGGCCAAGGAAGGTATTGTCCACGCCGTAGAGCACGTCGGCCAGCGGCGCATCTTTGCTCAGGATGGCTTTGTTCAGCGTCGAGCCGGCGTCGCCGGATTTGAGGATCACCACTTTGGCGTTGTTCGCCCGCTCGAACTCGGCGATCACATCTTCGCTGGCGCCGAAGCTGTCGTGGGTCATGATCGTCAACGTGCGCGGGGCAGCCGGCTGAGGCTGTTCCGCAGCCCTGGGGGGCGGCGCTTGCACGGCACAGGCCGCCAGCAGCGTCGCCGTCGTCAAGAGAAGGATCAGTCGTTTCATCTTCGTTCACCTCGCAGGTTGGTCAATTGGTCGTTGGTGGCTGGTAACTGGTAATTGGTGATTGGTAATTGGTTGTCAATCTCATCAATCATCAGTCATCAGTCATCAATCATTGATTCGTCGTGAGTGGGGAGTTGGCCGTGATGGATGACCACGCACAACAGCATTCCCTGGCGCAGGGAGACCGTTGCTGCTTCACCGAGCATGACATTGCTCACCCCGCGCGCCGGGCCGACGAACAGCGACTCGTCGTGCAACGGATACTCCAGCCCTGCGGTGCGGATGCCATGCGCGTCGCCGCCGAAGGGCAGCAGCGAGACGGTGTCGCCGGCGCTGCCGCGCAGCACCAACTGTGCCGGCCGGTCGCGTGCGTCTATCAGGAAGACGCGCTCGCGCCCGTGGGCGAGCGAGACATCGGCGCACTTGAGCGCGGGCATGGCCAGCAGCAACATGTTGGCCAGCTCATGGTCGAGCCGCCCACCGCGCGCGCCGAGGACGATGATCTCGACCCGCTCGCCGACGCGCGCAGACCGGGCCGCGAACAGCAGCGCCAGCTCCAAATCGGTCTCATCCTTGCGTGCCGGGTAGCGATGCAGTTGTGCGCCGCGCCGCTCAAGCTCGCGCAAATCGTCTTCGCTCAGCGAGTCGAAGTCGCCGATGACGTGCGCCGGCGCGAGCCCCAACGCCAGCGCCGTGCGCGCGCCGCCATCGGCGCAGATCAGCGTCGCGCCGCCGTCTAACCAGCGCGCGACTTCTTCCTGTGCCGGGGGATCGCCGTTGGCAATGATCACAATTCGCATGTCCGAAAAGCAACATCCCCACTGGGAAAGCCAGTGGGGATGCGTGATGGCAGATGGCTTTTCGCGTTTCCCTCCGCTGGCATGACCCAGATCAGGTTCTAAGGGTCGGCGCCGGATTGGGCGCCCTCTCAGCCCGCGTCCGCGGACTCCCCATTCGCGTATTTGATTGTAGCGAGATTATATAACCGTCTTCGGCGTAAACGCTAATGGGGGTGCATGCGCCGGTGGGGGCTGTAGGGCGCGCTCTGAATAGCCCGTATGAGCTACCGCAGCGCGTCGTTGGCAGCGCACACGGGCACGGCACGGCGTTCGGGCACAGCACGGAACGGCGTCCGTGCCTTACCGTGCGATGGTTTGCCCCTATCCGCGAATGCACCTCGCCATGAGCTGAAAGCGCGGGCAATGCAGCGCGCCCGGGAACACAACGCACTGCACCCGTTGGCGCTGATCTTCCCGTTGGTCTGCGCCGCTCCTATTGCGCTCGGCGTCATCTGGGTCAGGTTGTGGTTGCAGTGAGGAAAATCAGGTCTATCGAGCGCGGAATGACCGTGACGTTTGGACACAAGTGTGAGACGATTCGATCCGGCACTCAAGGAGGACGGTCATGGCAAGCAACGAACGAGCTGAATTGCTGCAACGAAACTTCGATCGCATTGACCTGCGCATCACGCGCTGGATGGCCCGGCACGGCATCACCCTGCTGCGCATCGGACTCGGCGTGGTGTTCTTTTGGTTCGGCGTGATCAAGCTGATCCCCGGCCTCAGCCCGGCGCAAGACCTGGCTGCGCGCACGATCAGCACGCTCACCTTCGGGTTGGTGCCACCGTCAATCAGCGTGCCGGCGCTGGCGATCTGGGAATGCCTGATCGGCCTGGGCTTGATCAGCGGCAAGTTCATGCGCGTCACGATCTTCCTCTTGTTGGTGCAGATGCTGGGCACGCTCACGCCGCTGTTCTTGTTCCCCGGCGAGACGTGGACGATCTTCCCGGTTGCGCCGACGCTGGAAGGCCAATACATCATCAAGAACATCGTGCTGGTGAGCGCGGCGCTGGTGATCGGCGCGACGGTGCGCGGCGGCTACGTGCTGGCCGAGCCGGGCGACTGCCGCTAGCGCATCACAACTGCACGCCACGCGCATCGGCGATGCGCAACATCTCGCGCACGTCGTCGTAGTCCGAATCGGTCACCGGCGCGAAGCGCGCCAGACGATGCCGCGCGAGGACGATTCGGCCTTCGGCGTCTTCGTGCATGTGGATCAGGGCCGCGCGAAGGGCCTGGCGCAGCGCCGCGGGCACGTGCCGGCCGATTACCCACGGCGGCTGGCTGCTCGGGCCAAGCACCTCGATCACGCGCAATCGTTCGGCCAGTGCCGGCTCGCGCGCGAGCATCATCTCCAGCACCGTGCTGTCAATGGCTGCCGCGTCGGCTTGGTCGTTCAAGATCATCTCGACCGAGCGCTGGTGCGCGCCGCTCACGATCACCTGGCCGAAGAAGTCGCCGTTCAGGCCGAGCCGCGCCAGGTGATAGCGCACGATCTCATAGCCGGAATGCGAGCCGTGGTTGTTATAGACCCAACGCGCGCCGCGCAGGTCGGCGAAGCTGCGATACATACTGTTGCGCCGCACGACCACGTCCGAGAAGTAGATCGGGCGGTCTTGGTAACGCGGTGCAGCGAACACCGGCGCGGCGAGAAGCTCGATAGGCGCATCTGACCCGTTCGCCGCGCGCACGTAGGGCGCGCCGCAAATCCAGCCGGCGTCTATCCGGCCTGCATACAACAAACGCTCGCGCATCTCCCAGACGATGTCGGCAATGAAGCGCGTTTCGATGTTCAGCCGGCCGGCGAGATAGTGCACGACATCGGCGCACATCGGCTCGGCGATAGCTGCCTGGCAGGTGGTGAAGGTAAGTAGCGTCATCGTCTCATTGTGCTGCACACACGTTCAACTCGACGTCGTCCACGTATAGCGCTGTGGGCCGGTTGCCGTCCAATTGGCCTTTGAACGATACCCAAATCTTCTGGCCGGAGTAGCGGTGCGGGTTCGGCAAGCTAAGCGTCTCCTGCACCCATTGGCCGCGGCCGGCGCTGCGGTTGTCTATCTGCAGCGGCGCGACGATCTCGACGCCGCGCTCCGTCTCCAGCACAACGCGGAACACGTCGTAGGCCGCCGTCGTGCTCGTCTCTTGCGTGTCGAGGTAGCGCCAGAAGGTCAGCGTCACGTTTGTCACGTTGGCCGGCAGTTGCACGGCTTGCAGCAGCTCGTTCCAGTAACCGTTGACGTTGGGCGAGCCGATCCGGCCGCTGCGCGATCCGCTGCGCGGCCGCGTCGTGTAGATCAGCGGGTCGGCGACGCCGCTGTTGGCGCCGTTGGGGATGACGTTGTAGATCGTCGCCGCAGTGTTCGCCACGCCGGTCCAGGCCGGGCTCGCGGCGTCCTCGAAGTCGCCGTTCAGCAAGCGGTTCGTGCACGTCGCCTGCAGCGCCAGATCCTTCTCCATCGGCTCCGGCTCGTGGATGGCGAGTGGGAGGTAGATCTGTTGATTCAACGGCGCGTCGTTAGTAGGGAGTGGGGAGTGGGGAGTCGGGGGTAACCCACTCCCCACTCCCCACTCCCGATTCACACCCGCAGGACACTGCCGCACCAGCGACACATCATCCACGAAGAAGCTGCTCTTGTTCTTGCCGTCGTTTTCGCCGGTGAAGCTCAGCCGGGCCGTCGGATGAGGGTAGCCGGTCAGGTCGAAAGCGACGGTCTCTTTCACCCAGATGTTGCGCGGTGCGGCGCTGGTGACGATGAACGGCGCGCCGATTGGGCTGCCGTCCGGCGTGGCCAACGAGACGACCAAGCGGTCGTCGCCGTTGCCCGCCGGCTCGGCGCTCTGCACGTAGCGCCAGAAGGTGAGCGTCGCCGCGGTTGAATCGGCAGGCATGCTGACCGCCTGGGCGAGCGTGTCTCGGTAGTTCAGGATGTTGCCCAACCAGCCGCCCCACCGGCCGGTGCGCGGGCGCGAGCGGTAGATCAGAGGATCGGCCTTGCCCTGCGAGTTGGTCGCCGTCCAGGGCGCGCCGGGCGGCCCGCTCTCGAACCCACCGTTGGCGACCAGCTCGACCGGCCCGCAGCCGGGCGGCTCCTCCAATCGCGCGGCGATGAAGTCGCTGCCGTCCACATAGCCGTTGCCGGGATAGGGGTAGTCGTCGGGATGAATCAGATAGGTGTAGCCGCGCCCGGGATAGAGATAGGTGCACGACGGATAGTTGTAGTTGTAGGCGTTCGTGCCGGGCGTGTAGATGTTGCCGGCGTCGCGGATCCAGCGCATCTCGAAGTGCAGGTGCGAATCCCAACCGGGATGCCGGTTCGGCGTGCGGCCCACATAGCCCTGGTTGAACACCGTCGCGATTTGCTGCCCGCGCGACACGAGCTGGCCCTGCGTCACGCGCACGTTGGTCACGTGGCCGTACATCGAATAGATGTTACGGCCATCCGGCAAGCGATGCCGGATCAGCACCACATTGCCCGGATAACTGATGCCCGGATCGTGGCGCTCCACCACGCCATCGGCCACGGCATACACCGGCGCACCGGCGGTGTTGGCGGTCAGGTAGTCCTCGCGATACCAGTCCTCGCCGGTGTGCAGCATGCGCGACCAATCCACGCCGTAGCACTTGATCCGCCACTGGTCGAGGTTGCGGATGGCGTAGTCCAGCCACTCCATGCGCACACCGCCGATCACGATGCCGACCGGCACGCCGTAGTTCACGCCGGCGGCGGAGCGCATCGGGTAGGTGAACACCGCCGCGACGGGCGGCTCAGCAAAAGGGATGGCGCTATGCTGAACGGGATCTTGGCTGCGCGGCTTGAGCGGCGCGTCGAGCACGCGGAACGACCGCACCAGCCGGTCGAACATCGCCTCGGCGGATGGCGGCGGCTCGACCGGCCCGCCGATCCCGCCGCCGAACAGGTTGATGCGATAGACCACGCCATCGCCGGCAACCAGCACGGTGTATTTGTCCAGGCTGCCGATCACCTCGTCACGCTCCAGCTTGATTGCATCGCGCCCGTTCACTTGAAAGCCGGCAGCCCGTTGCGCCTGGGGCGGCATCTCGCGGCCGGCTGCGGCGTAGCGCGCGGCGACGAAGGCGCGCAAGTCCATCCCCGCGGCGTTCTCCATCACCATGACCGAAGCGCCCTGATACACCTGCGTCTCGGTGACCGGAAACCGGACATAGACCAGTTTGAAGCGCAGTGCGGCGTCCTCGCTCGTGGAGATGAGCGCGCCGGGCGGGTAGTCGAACGCGAACGCGGCGTCCTCGCTGGTGTAGGTGAGCCAGGCGTCCGGCTGGGATGGCGGCGCGGCCGGCGCTTGCAGCGTCACTGCGCAGGCGATCAGGCCCAGCGTCAGACCGATGAGTCCGAGCGCGAACGGCGCGCCGAGCCGGGAGGCTTTCACAGCTTGCCTCCGCCGAAGGTTTTGTGCAGGCCTGCGTCCAGCCCGATTGGGCAGAAGCCGAACGCCTCGGCGCAGCTCACGCCGCTGCGGCACGACTGGTCGAACTGCGTGGCGAAGACCACGGCCTCGCGCGAGAGCAACGGTGTCGGCAGCCGTTCGCCGATCCAACCGGCGAGGAACAACAGAGAGTGTGGAATGTGCATCGGTAGTTTGCGGCGTCCTTCGGCGCCGGCTTGCGCCACGGCCAATATTAACGCCTTCCAGGTCACCTCGTCTGGACCGCACACGTTGACCACGCCGCCGATTGCCGTGCGCTCGACGGCGTATGCGACGGCGCGCGCCACGTCATCTACGTGCACCGGCGTGCAGCGCGAGGCCCCGGCGCCGGGGATGGGCACGAACGGGGACCACCGCGCGGCACGCGCCAGCCGGGGGAAGTATTTGTCGTCGGCAGCATAGACCACGTTCACGCGCAACGACACGGCGCGGATGCCGCTCTCGAAGACGGCGCGCTCGGCAGCCAGCTTGGCCTGCACGCCGGGATGAGGCGGGTTGGGGTTGCCGAGGGCGATGCCGCTGATGTAGACTAGGCGCTGCACGCCGGCCTGCTGCGCGGCGGCGACGCAGTGTTCCGTGCCGGCGCGATCTACGGCGTCGAACGTCTCGTTGCGCTTCGGGTTCTCGACCGGGAAGTTCTGGAACTGGTGAGAGAGCACGGCAGCATCGCACCCCGCAAACGCCGGCGCGAGCGAGGCGGGATCGCGCACATCGCCCTGCGCGTACTCGACCGGCAGCCCGCGCAGCAAGGGCACGTCCGGCCTGGCGCGCCGCGAGAGGATGCGCACGGTGTGGCCGCGCTCGCATAGCAGCTTTGCAGCATGCCGTCCGATCAGTCCCGTGCCGCCGGTGATAAGAATCTTGGTCATTCGAGTCAGTAGGGTAGTCAGGTCAATCCGATCGGCCAGGTCATCAGGTCGCCAGGTCACCAGGTCAGTCGGGGCGTCACTGATGAGCGTGCGCACGCTTTGCCGACCCGGCGACAACCTGAATGTCAGCCATGACCGCGCCTTGAAGACAAAGTAGCACCAATGACCTGACCGAACTGACGACCTGACGACTTGATGACCCGCTGGGCTTGCCAGATCGGCGCCTCAATTGAGGTACTGGCCGGTGGTCTTGTAATTCGTGCACAGGGCGGTGACGTAGGTCGTCAGTTCGACCAACTTCTTCTCCTCCTGCGCCCGTTCGACCCACAGGTTGAGCGCCTTGGCGCGCGTCATCAGCTTGTCGAGCAAGTCGAAGACCACCGTTGAGTCCACGCCCACCCAGTACGACGTGCGCGAGATCAGTTGCTGCTTGTGCGCTTTGATGAAGGCTTCGGCGCGCATGAACCGACCGAACAACTCGCGGCGCGTGCAGCGTTGCGGTTGCCGGCGGAACATCTCCTTTAGATCAGGGTCCACGTAGCCGGTCGCCTTGTGGTAGTAGCGGTTGGGCTTGGCCTTCATGAACTGGGCTACGGTCAGCTTGACTTCCTGGTATGGCTCGACCATCCAGCCTTCGTCCAGCTTGACCATCGGCGGGCAAGCGCCCAGCTCCTTGACCACCCGGTCGGTGAAGCGCAACTTCTTCAGCGCGATTGGGTAGTGGCGATACACCCGGCGCCAGTTCGAGCGTGGCGTGAGCCATACGGTGAACGTCTCGGCGAAGTCCTCGTCCGGGTGCTTTTGGGCGTAGTAGTCGCCGTTCGGGTTGACGTAGCTGCGGCTCCACGGGTTGTAGCGATACTCATCCTTCTCCGGATAGGTGTTGAAGAAATGGCCGCGCACGTCGAACAACTCGCGGAAGTCCTTGCGCCGGTAGAGCTTGTAGGCGTAGCAGAAGGCGTGCCCGCACTCGTGGCGCAGCAGGTCGAAGATGTCAGCGTCGCTGTAGCGCCAGCCACGGAACTCTTCGTTCAAGTCTTTGAGCAGCGGGTGAAAGTCGTAAAAGCCCAACGAGATGATCGGCTGGCCGGCGATGCAGCCATAGCCGGTCGAGATGTAGAAGACCGGCTCGAGCTTGCGGATGCCGGCGCGCCGCAGCTCCTCCTTCACCACCGGAATGGCCTGGGCGAAGATCGTGTCCTCGAATTTCAAGTCGAGCTGGTTGATAGGCGTGTTGAGCAGCTCGAGCTTGAGCGTGTCGGTTTGGAAAAGCAACTCGCGCGTGCGTCGCATGGCAACACCCCTCTCCGAGGCGGCCGTAGACGAGACGGCCACGAGCAGAACGAAAGTTCGATCGCGTCGTCGGAATGCGGCGGCGGGAGTGTACTCCAAGTCAGAGGGACGTAACTTTGGCCTCGTCAGGGGCGCCTTGTGCCGAGGATGAGGAGCGCAGTGGCGAACGCCAATAGCGCCAGGTCGAACCATTGGTAGATACGCAAGCCGGCGAGCACCGGCGCCGGGTCGCCGCGCAGGAACTGGATCAGGAAGTCGCCAACAGCAAACGACAAGGTGACAAGGAGAAGGGGGGACAAGGGGACAGGGTAACAGTAGTTATACCTTGTCTCCCTGTCCCCTTGTCTCCTTGTCTCCCTGTCTCCCTGTCCCCTTGTCAGGACAGCCCAGCTTGCGCCCGCCACAGCCAGCCACCCCGCCATGAACATCTGCGTCGGCCAGCGCGGGTTACTGATCGAGTAGGCGTCCGGCCAATCGGCGTGCAACAACCACGCCAGCGAGTGTTCGCCGTCGGTCTGCCAGAACACCTCGCGGCCGTAGGCGCAGCCGTTCGGGATGCAGCCGATGGACGCAGCAATGCCGACGAGGATGAATTGAAAATTGAAAATTGAGAATTGAGAATTGAGAGACTGGGACGCAGGACGCGAGACGCGGGACGCAAGACGCAACACGCAATACGCAATCACCCCGCCCGCGATCGCCCCGTGCTCCGACAGGCCGGCAAGCGAGAGGATTTCATTCGTGTGCTCGCGGAAGTAGTCCCAGTTCAGGGCGACGTAGCCGGCGCGGCCAAAGGCCAGCGCGAAGCAAGCGGCGACGAGCGCCACGGTGAAGATGCGCCCGTCGCGCGCCTGAAGCCACGCCCAGGCCAACGGCGCCAGCACGGCCAGCGCGATCAGCACGGTGTAAAGGTTGAGCGTGAGCGGGCCGAACGAGATGAACTGGGGTGGCATGCTTGTGCGGTTCAACCCTTGACGAAGTCGCCAACGATGTGAACGGCGCGTTCATTGGCGACGAACCGCTCGACGAACGCGCTCAAACGAAATGCGACTTCGCCGAAGGCAAGGTAGGTGGGGTCGTGAACCGTCTCCAGCGCGCAGATGCGCAGGCCGGCGTCGCTCGCCAGCTTGCGCAGCGTGCGCAAGGTGTTCGCCCGGTAGGTCACGGGAAAGGTATCCATGCTCCCTCGTCCATACAGCATGCGCACCAGCGGCGCCTGCGCCAGCTTGGGCGTCAACCGGTTGAGCAGGGTGACGTAGTTGGCGGCGTTCGGCGTCAGAAAGACGAAGTGGCCGGCCGGCTTGAGCACCCGGCTGACCTCGGCGAACAGGCGCTCCGGCCGAGCGGCGTGCTCGATCACCCACGAACTCACGACCAAGTCGAACGATGCTGCCGGGAAGGGGAGCGCGTCCACATCGCTGAGGACGCGATGCATGGCGCAGACGCGGTTGCAGCGCAGCGAGGGCAGATGGCGGTCTATGCCGGCGAGCATACCGACCTGCGCCCCGAGCAGTTCCATCACACCGCCTGCGCCGCAACCCAGGTCGAGCACGACGGCGTCGCGGATCGCATACCGGCGGACGAGCGACTCGTAGACTTCGCCGCTGGTGCGCCAGCCGGGGCGCATGGCGCGGTAGCGTTCGCGGTAGCTATTCTGCTTATCCAGCGAGAGCACGACCGCAGCGTAGCACATCCCGGTTGCGCCCGGTCGCGTATCATGGCGTGCCATGACACAGTCCTCTGCGATCCTCTACGATTGGACCGGCGCGCCGCTCGATCGGCTGCCCGACCGTATTCAGTATGGCGCCTCGGCCTTTATCCTGAACGAACGAGGACATCTGCTGTTGCAGTTGCGCCAGGACAATCGCCACTGGGCGATGCCGGGCGGGCGGCAGGACGTCGGCGAAAGCATCACCCAAACATGTGTGCGCGAAGTATGGGAAGAGACCGGCCTGCACGTGCGGGTCACACGGTTGATCGGCATCTACACCGATCCGACCCAGTTCCTCGTCGCCCGCTATCCGAGCGGCGAGGTGGTGCAAATTTGCAACGTGTGCTTCGAGTGCGAGATCATCGGTGGTCGAGTGACGCTCTCGCCGGAGAGCGTGGAGATCGGCTTCTATCCACTGGATGCGCTGCCGGCGCCGATGCTCCTCACGCACAAGATTCGCATTCAGGATGCCTTGGCCTACGCACCGCAGCCTTTCATTCGCTGAGCGCCCAAGAGGGCGAATGAGCCCACATCGGCCACGCGATGGGTATTGGAGCAGATTCCTCACCGGTGTAGGGCGCAGGCGCACTATTACTCGGGCGTTTGACCGTCATTCCCGCGAAATCCCCGCCTACGCGGGGATGACAGGGAATCCAGCCATGTGCAGTCTCTAGATGCCTGCACAAGCGGGCATGACGGTATAGAGGATTCGAAGCCCTGAGGCAATTTGAGCAACCGCACCTGAATTCGGAATCCGCTCTAGAGCGTTGTGCTTCGGCGATGCGCCCTATAATCGCTGCGCCATGCCCACGCGCATCCTGGCGATCGAGACCTCATGCGATGAAACCGCGGCCGCCGTGATTGACGACGGCCGCTACATCCGCTCCAACGTCGTCGCCTCGCAGACTGATCTGCACCGGCGCTACGGTGGCGTGTTCCCGGAGATGGCCTCGCGGGCGCACATTGAGGCGATCGCGCCGGTGATTGATTCAGCGATGGCCGACGCGCAGGCGTCGTGGGATTCGCTCAGCGCGGTCGCCGTGACCAAAGGGCCGGGATTGCCGGGGTCGTTGGTGGTCGGCGTCAACGCAGCTAAGGGCATTTGCCTAGCGCGCGACCTGCCGTTGATCGGCGTGAATCACTTGGAGGGACACATCTACTCGCATTGGCTGGAGCCGAGCACCAACGCCGCGCCGGAGGCGTCGTTCGTGCATCGCCTGTTGCACTCGGCATCACCCTTCCCGTTGCTCGTGCTCATCGTCTCCGGCGGGCATACCGAACTGGTGCTGATGCGCGATCACGGGCAATACCAGCTCCTGGGCCACACGGTGGATGACGCCGTGGGCGAGGCGTTCGACAAGGTGGCGCGTCTGCTCGACCTCGGCTACCCCGGCGGGCCGGCCATCCAGAAAGCCGCCCAGACCGGCAACCCGCAGCGCTTCAAGTTCTCGCGCCCGCGCGTGTCGCTGGGGGCGAAGACGGTTCGGGCGACCAGCGACGAATACATGTTCTCATTCAGCGGAGCCAAGACGCACGCGCTGCGGCTGGTGCAGGATCACGGCGGTGCGGACGGTCGGCACGCGGCTCATATCCCGGTCAACGACATCGCAGCGTCTTTTCAAGATGCCGTGACCGACTGGCTGGTGGAGAAGACGGCGCGCGCAGCAGACGCCTTCGATGTGAAAGCGGTGTTGGTAGGCGGCGGCGTCTCGGCCAACAAGCTGCTGCGCGAGAAGATGGCAGCGCGCTTCGGCACGGCGGTCTCCTTTCCGCCGATGGCGCTATGCACCGACAACGCTGCGATGATCGGCGCCGCCGGCTACTATGCCTTCATGCGCGGCGTGCGCGACGACCTGACGATGGATGTCGTGCCGGATCTGAAGCTTGGATGAATGCGCGAATTCACGATTTCGGATTTGCGACTGGTCATTGACCGCTAACCCGGAATCGCAATTCCCAGATTGTCAATCGCGAATTGAAATGGAATACGAAGTCGTCATCGGCATGGAGACCCATGTCGAGCTGGACACCAACAGCAAGATGTTCTGCGCATGCAGCGCGCGCTTCTTCGGCGCAGAGCCGAACACGAACGTGTGCCCGGTGTGCCTGGGCATGCCCGGCGCGCTGCCGGTGATCAACAAGCGCGCCGTCGAGTTCGCCATGATGGTCGGCCTGGCGCTGAACTGCAAAATCGCCCGCCATACCTTCTGGGAGCGCAAGTCGTATTGGTATCCCGACCTGCCCAAGGGCTATCAGATCTCGCAGTATCAGTACCCGCTGGCCTACGATGGCTGGCTAGACGTGGACGTGCGCGACCTAAGCACCGGCAACTGGAGCGAGGAGAGCACGCGCCGGCGCATCCGCATCCGGCGCGCCCACCTGGAAGAGGACACCGGCAAGCTCACCCACGTGGGCGACAAGTCGTATGTGGACTACAACCGCAGCGGCGTGCCGCTGCTGGAGATCGTGACCGAGCCGGACATCCGCAGCGCCGACGAAGCCTATGCCTATCTCAGCGCGCTGCAGCAGATCGTGCGCTACCTGGGCGTGAGCACCGGCGACATGGAGAAGGGCGCCATGCGCTGTGAGCCGAACATGAGCCTGCGCCCCAAGGGCAGCGACGCCTTCGGCGTGAAGGTCGAGATCAAGAACCTCAACTCGCTGCGCGCCGTGCGCGACGCCATCGCCTACGAGATTCGCCGGCAGACCGCGCTGCTCGCGCGCGGCGAGGCCGTGCAGCAGGTGACGCTGGGCTGGGACGAAAACCGCGGCGTGACGGTGGTGCAGCGTGAGAAGGAAAGCGCGCACGACTACCGCTACTTCCCCGAGCCCGACCTGCCACCGCTGGAAGTGGACGACGCCTGGCTGGAGGACGTGCGCCGGCGCGTGCCGGAACTGGCGCTTGCGCGGCAGGATCGCTACCGCCGCGACTTCGGGCTGAGCGCCTACGACGCCGTGCAGTTGACGAACGACCGCGCCGTTGCCGAGTGGTTCGAGCAAGTGGTCGCCGCCGCGCCCCCCGGTGACGGTGACCTGCGTGCCCGCGCCAAGGCTGCCGCGAACTGGATTCAGACCGAAGTCTTCCGCCTGATGAAGGCCAACGGCATCCCCAATGCCGAGATCGCCGGCATCAAGCCGAAGCCACAGCAGTTGGCCGATCTGATCGGTCTGGTGGATGCGCAGGTCATCAACATCAACACAGCCCGCCAGGTGTTCGAGGAGATGTTCGCCACCGGCGCAGATGCCAAAGCCATCGTCGAGGCCAAGGGGCTGGCGCAGGTGAGCGACGTCGAGGCGCTGCGCAAGGTCGTCGCCGATGTGATCGCGGCGCATCCCAGCCAGGTGCAGCAATATCTCAGCGGCCAGGAGAAGGTGTTCGGCTTCCTCGTCGGCCAGGCGATGAAGGCGACCAAAGGCAAGGGCAACGCGCAGATGATCAACCAGTTGCTACGCGAAGCGCTGAAGCCCTGACGGCCATGCGCCTCATCGAGAAGCTCCAGTCGCCGATCATCCTCGCCGCGGTCTTCGTCGGCCTGGCGTTGGGTGGCATACCCGGCCTGGCCGAGCCGGCCGGCCGCTTGATCCTGCCGCTCCTGATGCTGATGCTGACCGGCGCCTTTCTGCACGTCCCGCTGCGCCGGTTCGGCGATGTGTTGAACCACCGTCGCGTCGCGTTCGCCAGCCTGGCGGTCAACTTTGTCTGGACACCGCTGCTGGCCTGGCTGCTCGGCTGGCTCTTCCTGCGCGACGCGCCGGCGCTATGGATCGGCTTGATCATGTTGCTCGTCACGCCCTGCACCGACTGGTATCTGGTGTTCACCGGCATCGCCCGCGGCAACCTGGCGCTGAGCACGGCGCTGCTGCCGGTGAACCTGACCCTGCAGTTGGTCTTGCTGCCGGTCTACTTGCTGCTGCTAGCAGGCACGGTGATCTCGCTGGACGCGTGGCGCATCGTCGAGAGCGTGGCGCTGGTGTTGCTGTTGCCCTTGTCGGCGGCAATCGCGCTGCGCGCGGTCGCGGTTCGCGTTCGAGGTGAAGGCTGGCTGGCCGGCAAGGTGCTGCCGGTCGTCCAGCTTGGGCAAATCCTCTTTCTGGCGTTGGCCATCGCCGCAATGTTTGCGTCGCAAGGCAACGTCATCGTCCAGAACCCGCAAGCGTTCCTGCGGCTGCTCGCGCCGCTGATGCTGTTTTACGCGATCAACATGGCGCTGGCGCTCGTGGTCGGGCGCGCCATGCGCGCGCCATACCCCGATGTCGCGTCGCTGTGCTGCACGACGCTGGCGCGCAACTCGCCCATCGCGCTGGGCATCGCGCTGGCTGCCTTCCCCGAACAGCCGCTGATCGCGCTGACGCTGGTGATCGGGCCGCTGATCGAGTTGCCTGTGCTGGGCGTGGCATCCCAGATGCTGCTGTGGATCCGGCGCGCAGGCGCTTTCCCTTCGCCTGCGCCGCGCATCGAAGCATCGAGCGAGGTGTGCGTCGCTGATTGACGTGAAACGACCGGCGATCGTCGCCGGCGAGAAGCACATGATCTGAAGCCGCGGGCGATTCGCGGCGCAGCCGGCCGTGCGCCGGCTTTGCCATGCGTTGCGCGCGGATTCATCCGCTGCGCAGATCGTGGGTTGAAGCGCAACCGGGGCGTGCATGATGCAAGCATCGCTACGCCGGCTCAATGTGCTCTTTGCCGAAGTACAGCCTCGCCGCGTTGCGGTGCAGGATGTCCAGCGCAGCGTCATCCGCCTCCGCCGGCGACAAGTCGCCATCTGCAACTGTCTGCGACAGCACTTCGGCGATCACCTCGCGCCCGCAGCGCGCGCCCAGGTAGAACGTCTCGGGGATCAGGTGCGCGTCGGTGGAGAACATGATCTTGCTGATCGGCGCCAGCTCCAGCGCCGCGCGCACGGCGAAGCGCATGCCAGACTGGCTCAGATAG
>JANWYN010000014.1 GCA_025055235.1 Candidatus Roseilinea sp.
CGTCAGAAGATGGGCGTGGGGTAGCCGGCTGATGGCTCGACTGCGCGACCTCGGCGTCACGATCGGGCAATACCCGACCGGGCTGCACAACGCCATTACCGACGTGCCGGGCGTGCTGGTCGGTCACAGCACGCTGGTCTACGACGAACCGCGCGTGGCGCGCACTGGCGTCACGGTTATCGTGCCGCGGGAAGGCAACGTCTGGCGGGACAATTGCTTCGCCGGCTTTCACTCGTTCAACGGCTGCGGCGAGATGACTGGCATCCACTGGGTGAAAGAGTCGGGGCTGCTCTGCTCGCCCATCGCCCTCACCTGCACGCACCAGGTTGGGCTGGTGCACGAGGCGCTGGTGCAATACGGCGCGCAGCACGAGCGGGCGCGGAGCTACATCGGCGCGTTGCCCGTCGTGGCCGAGACGTGGGATGGCTGGCTGAACGACGCGAACGCGCATCACATCACGCATGAGCATGTCTTCGCAGCAATGGACTCAGCGAAGGGCGGACCAGTCGAAGAGGGCTGCGTGGGCGGCGGCACGGGCATGATTTGCTACGAGTTCAAGGGCGGGATCGGCACGTCATCGCGCATCGCACGCACGGAGGACGGCGAATTCGTCGTTGGCGTGCTGGTGCAGTCGAACCACGGCGTGCGTGAGGGATTGCGCGTGAACGGCATCCCAGTCGGTGCGATGATCGGCAAAGACCGCGTGCCGATAGATTGGGATGAGCCAGCCGACCAGGCGAATGCCGGCAGCTCGGTCATCATCGTTATCGGCACCGACGCGCCACTGATCCCGACGCAGTGCGACCGGCTGGCGCAGCGCGCGACGGTTGGATTGGCGCGCACTGGCGGCGTCGGCTACAACGGCAGTGGTGACTTGTTCCTCTGCTTCAGCACCGGCAACCACATCAGCGAATACGACACGCGTGCCCGAGAAGTGAGGATGCTCGCGCATCGCCAGCTCAATGCCCTTTTCGAGGCGACGGCCGAAGCCGTCGAGGAAGCGATCGTCAACTCTATGGTCGCTGCCGAGACGATGACTGGCTTTCGGGGACGCACTGTGTATGCGCTGCCGCATGACGCGCTGGTGGAGGTGATGGCGAAGCTCGCTCGCTGAGGCAGACTGCCCACTACCAGGCGCGCTACAACGCTAGGTAGAGCGCGATGATCGCCAGCTCGATGGCCAGCGTTACACCGAAGAGCTTCACCGCATGCGGCGCGCCGACGTGCTTGCGGTGATATTCGCCGCTGAAGACGACGAACGCCAGCCAGGCTAGCGCGAGCGCGAGGGTAAGCCACATGACCGCTACCTGTGCCGTCCGCATGTCGGCGCCAAGCAGGGCGAAGAGGCCGAAGGCCATTTGCCGCAGCGCGTAGAAGGCGATCAGACCCAGCGCGACCGTCGCCAACCACGCCACGAACGTCAGCCCGTTGGTGAGGACACGCCGCCCACGCGACTGACTCGAGCAATACGATAACGAGCGATGTGAGAATTCGTGCCGACTCAAGGTTTAAGATGCACCTTTAATGTCTTACCCTCGATGAACTCCCTGAAGCCGAGTGTAAATTCGCTCAATGGCAAGGTGTGGCTAACCAGCGGTGCGACGTTGATCGCGCCGTTCAGCAACCAGGCAATGGCCTGTTGGAAGGTAAAGCTTAGCGCGAAGCTGCCGATGATCGTCCAGTCACGGCGGAAGATGTCGTATGGCCGCCAGTTAATTGTCGCTGTCATTGGTGCGACGCCGAATTGCAGATACTGTCCACGTGGGCGCAGGTAATCGAGCGCCTGCTCAATCACGGTTGGCACGCCGGTTGCATCGACGACAATGTGGAAGCCATGCGGAGCAAGATCACGTAGACTTTCCTTTATCCTAAGGTCATCTCCCAACAGGAGATGATCGGCTCCCATCTGGCTCGCCAGCTCCAGCCGACGCGACTGCTTATCAACGGCGACCAAGCGGGCTGCACCGCTGTGCTTCAACGCCTGTATGAGCAGCAGACCCATCGGCCCAGCACCAAAGACCAGTACTTCATCGGCGGGATGCACGCGAATGCGGTTGAGCGCGTATACGACGCACGACAGCGGCTCGATGAACGCTGCCTGCTGATCGGTTAAGCCATCGGGCAACTTGTAAGTCACGCGCGCCGGCACAGCCACGTATTCTGCAAACGCACCCGACTGCGTGATACCAACACCGCGCCAGTTCAAACAGTGATTCGGCTGCAGGCTGCGGCAAAACTCGCACTGGCCGCACGAGATATTCGGATCAACGGCGACACGATCACCCGCTTTGAAGTCTCTGACTGCGCTGCCGACCTCAACAACTGTCCCACCGAATTCATGGCCTGGGATGAGAGGGAACTTTGACAAGTACTCATTCCGGTAGATATGCACGTCGGTGCCGCAGATGCCAGCGATCGCAATTTTCACGATCACTTCGTCAGGCGCGCAGGTTGGATCAGGCACACGTTCGATGCTGATTGTTCCTGGCTGGGTAAAGACGACAGCGTTCACTACAAAGAAGTATTGGTCAAATAAGAGACTGGTCACGGATTACGCCAACTCAGCAATGATTCGAGTTGTCATTGCAAAGTCAGCGTCGCATTCACCACACGCTGTAACCACCGTCAATTACGATGTCGGCGCCGGTCATGTAGTCCGATGCCTCGGAGGCCAGAAAAACGACTGCGCCTTGTAAGTCTGTCACCTGGCAGAAGCGATGCATTGGCGTCATCGCCATCCACTGTGGTGACATTTGCTGTCCGATGGGTGTGGCGAGTAACTTTTCGACCAGCGCAGTCTGCGTATAGCCCGGGCTGATGCTGTTCACGCGCACACCGCGCGATGCCCACTCTGCGGCCAAGCTGCGGGTGAGGTGCAGCACACCAGCCTTAGAGACGTTGTAGTGGCTTTGATGCTGTGGCATGTTGACGATGTGGCCGGACATCGAGGCAGTGTTGATGATCTTGCCGTAGCCTCGCTTCAGCATTACCTTTGCCTCTGCCTGGGCACAGAAGAACACCGCACGCAAGTTTAGGTTCATCATCGCGTCCCACTGCTGCGGCGTGATTGTCTCAGCATCGGCCCATTCGCCCATGCCGGCGTTGTTCACGCCAATGTCAAGTTGGCCCCACTTCGACACGACTGTATCCACCATCGCTTGCACTTGCTCTGGCTGAGTAACATCCGCGATGATAGATATGGCATCAATGCTTTTTGCCTTTAACTCGTTGCAGACCGCTTCTGCATGCTGCGGTGAGACATCTACTACTGCGACGGCCGCACCTGCCTCACCCAGCGCGTGGGCATATGCGCGACCGATACCCTGGCCTGCGCCAGTTACCAGCGCGACGCGACCAGTCAACTTGAAACGTTCAAGAATAGGTTTGGCTTCGAGCACGAGATCACGCATGTGGCTTGCAACCGCGAAGGCATGAAGATGCGCAGGAATTTATGCATCGTGTCTTCGCATTGAAGATTAAGGAACCAGCGTCACTTTCACCGACTTGTCACCTGCTGCTACGAGGTCAAGGCCTTCTTGGAATCTCTCCAGCGGCAACTGATGGCTAATGATGTAGTCCATTGGCAATAAGCCTTTCATCAGCATGTCAATGGCGATTGGGTAACAATATGGCCCGAGGTGCGATCCATGGATGTTCAGTTCTTTTGTGTCACCGATGATCGTCCAGTCCACCGTCACTGGCTCGCGCATCACGCTGAATTCGACGAAGGTACCGAGCTTGCGGATAGCATGCAGGCCTTGCTCGACAGCTGACGGATGCCCCGTTGCTTCAATATACACGTCGCAGCCATAGCCGTCGGTCAGCTTGCGCACCTCATCCACCACATCGACTGTGCGCGGGTTCAACACTATATCTGCACCACAGCGCCGCGCAACCTCTAGCCGATGATCGTCGAGATCGACTGATATAAGCAGCTTTGGGTTTTTCAACCGTGCTGCTGCCACCATGCCAAGGCCGAGTGGCCCTGCGCCGGCAATTACGACCACGTCACCTAATTCGATGTTCCCACGCTGCACAGCGTGAATGCTGCACGCCAACGGCTCGATGAATACGGCGTGCTCTGGTGGCAACGCCCTCGGCACTTTGTAGTTGATCGCACCGCGCGGGAATTTCATGTAGGGCGCCATCGCGCCGAACGTACGTTGTCGGAAGCCATATACGTCGCCGTTCTGACACATCCAGTATTGCCCGCGCTGACAGTAGCGGCACTTCCAGCATGGCACGATCTGCTCACTTATGGCCATGTCACCGACATGCAGTCCGTATTTCTCCGAAGCGCCCTCGCCCAGCGCAACAACTTCACCTATGAACTCATGTCCTGGGATAACGGGAGGCTGACAGTAGCCCTCGCGGTTCTTATCACCCCAGAACAGCGCTGCGCCAAGATAGCACTTCAAGTCGCTGGCGCAGATGCCGACTTGTCGCACGCGGATAACAACCTCCTCAGGACCAGGCTGCGGCGTGGGCCATTCCTCCAGACGATAATCACGCGGGCCATGGCATACTACAGCAGGCATGGTCTTGGGCAGTTCGCCATTTACCATGACAGGCAACTTCCCACCTCCTTTGACCGCAAAGCTGCTAAGAAGTTAGGTGTCAGAGGTCATCCCCACTTCAAAATGATTACCGCCAGAACTAGCGACAGAATTGTTGCAATCCAGAGCGGCAATAGCGCCTCGAGAAACCGCATCCATAGCAGGTGAATAGCAACAAGGATAACTACACTGATGAAGACGCGATCAAACAGGTTGGTTGTGATGGGCAGAAACCCTTGGCGTGGCTTCGTTGAGTTGTTCTTATCATTCATGATCTTCTTAACACGACACACCTTACTTCACTGCACCAAAGGTCAATCCTATAACGATATATTTCTGAACCAACGCAAGAAAGAGCAACGCCGGCAGCAAAGCAATCACTGACACAGCCGCCATCTCTCCCCAGTTTGTGCCGGTAACGGTGACAAACTCAGCCAACCCAGTCGTGATCGTGCGTGCAGTCACACTGGTAAGCGTCGCAGCGAAGAGATATTCGTTCCATGCAAACACCCAGCTCAGGATCGCCGTAATCGCTATTCCCGGCGCGGCAAGGGGGATGATGATGCGGAAGAGCACCATGCGAGTTGTCGCGCCGTCCACACGCGCCGCTTCGTCTAACTCGATTGGGATGCCATCCATAATGCTCTTCAACAGCCAGATAGCAAACGGCAGATTGAAGACACAATACAACAGGATCAGGCCGATATGCGTGTCAAACATCTTCCAGTCACCAATCTTGAGCACGCGTGCATAGAGCAAAAATAATGGCAGCAGAAACGCCGCCGGCGGCGCCATACGATTCGTGATTGTCCAGAAGAAGATGTTGCTGCTGCCCTTCAAGCGATAGCGCGACAGCGCATACGTCGCCGCAACAGCAAGGATGGTGACCAGCAACGCGTTCCCCGTTGCAATGATGACAGAGTTAATGATATATCCGCGAAAGGTTCGATCTGAGAGCGGACGAATATAGTTCTCGGCGAAGAAAGTGGTCTGGATCAGGCGTTGCGGCTCGAACAACTCAACACGACTGCGTGCCGAGATGACGAATAGCCAATAGATTGGGAACAACGTCAGGATCGTTACGCCAATCCAAAGCACAGTTAGGCCGATGTTGCGCGGCACGCGACGCATGACTCTCGCCGTGGCTGGCAGACTCGTAGGCACAGTTGAAGCAGTTGTTGTGGTCGTTGTCATCCGCGCATACCTTCCACTTCGTGCTGGCGTGCCGAAGTGATCGCCACGAACAGCAGCCAGCACAGCACGATGGTGAGATACAAGACCAGCAGCGACATCGCTGATCCGTAGCCATAGTCGGTCTTAGGGAAGACGATGCGCCAGATATGGATACCGATGAAGAGCGTTGAAGTGCCCGGCCCGCCATTTGTCAGCATCCATGCTTCATCCACGATTCGCAGCGCATCCATCATCCGAATGAACACCGTCGTCAGAATGATTGGCATCAGCATTGGAACAGTAAGATAGCGAAAGATCTGCCAGCGATTCGCGCCGTCCACCTGAGCCTGCTCGAAAGGTTCCTTTGGTAGTGAGATCAAGCCAGCTAGAAAGACCAGCGTGACGAACGGCGTCCAGTGCCAGATATCCATTAGCACCAGCGTGAGCGTGGCCTGGTCCGAGAAGATGCCGATGTTGTAGTTCAAGCCAAATAGTTTGTCGAGATAGTATGGCAGCGGACCCAAGCCGGGCATGGTTAGTAAGCGCCACGTCGCACCGACGGCGATGGGTGCGACCATCAGCGGCAAGGCAAAGACGGTGCGAAAGAAGGTCTTGCCCGGGAACTCTTTCGTCAAGGTCTGCGCCAGCAGGAAGCCCAGAACCAACTCGCTAGCCACGGCGCAGACAGCAAAGACCAGCGTGCGGCCAAGGGACTGCAGGAAGTCGTTGTCAAAGACCAGTCGCCGGTAGTTGTTTACACCGGCGAAGACCATATCCTTGGTCGCTGCAAAAGGATTCCAGTCGAAGAAACCTACGTAGACGACGTATAGGAACGGCAGCAGGCCGGTGATGGCAAGGATGATAAGGGTGGGAGCTAGTAGCCCCCACCCTGTGCGCGGCGATTGCATTACTTGGCGTAACCGAGCTTCACCAACTCTTCGTCTGCCGCCTTAGCCGCCTGATCAAGCGCATCGCTTGGTGACAGCTCGCCGGTGATGGCCTTGTAGATGAAAGGCGCGATCACTTCGCGCAACTGAGCATGGAACGGGAAGGGGGGCGCGCCGGCAAACAACGGCCCTTGCTCGCGTAGCAACGTGTAGTAACCGTTCGTCTGCGTGTCCATCTCCGCCACCTTCGGATCATTGAACGTGTCGGTATGGACGATGCGCGCACTCTTGGCCGCCCACTCCGGCTGCACTGCCGGCTGGCCGATGTATTGCAACCACAGCAATGCGGCTTCCTTGTTCTTTGATGACACAGGGATGCCAAAGGCACCGCCGTCATAGTAGCCGATGTAACCCTTGCCAGCCTTAGCCTCTTCAATCACACCTTCAGCTGTGGGTGGCAATGCAACACCAACCTTACCGACGACCTTCGAACGAGTCGGGTCACTGGCGATCCAAGCCACGTTCTCACCATAGATCCAACCTTGTGCAGCACGACCCGCTGCAAACGTTGCGGCTACTTCGTCCCAGGTGCTCTTGGTTGCCTCCGGCGGCGCGTTCTTCAATTGGCCGACCCAGAACTCTAGCGCCTTCTTGGCCTTGTCGCCATTCAACGAACCACCCTTGTCCACGCTGGCACGGTAGTCCTGACTAATGCCCCAGTTGTATACGCCGAAGCTAGGTGCGATCGTCTCGAAGAATTCGTAGAACGAAGCCGGGTGGCCGGTCACAGCTTGTACCGTTGTGCCCCAGAGCTCTTTGTCCTTGCCCCACTCGGTGAAGAAATCTGCGATCTCCGCATACTCTTCGAACGTCGTAGCAGGTTTCAGGTCTCTCCCGGTCTTCTCTTTGAACGCTTTTTGAACTTCGGGATCGTCGAACAAGTCCTTACGATACACGTAGACTTTGACGAAGGCTTCCATCGGAATGCCATATACGTCGCCGGTGCTGGGATCCTTGAAGTAGTTGATGAAGGACGTGAATTTGCTGATATCGAAATCAGGCGAAGCCAGTTCCGGCTTGTCCTTCAGCATCTGGGTAAGATTGGTGAGGTAGTTGTTCTTCAAGTATGAGTAGATGATGTCTTGCTCGATGTAGACGAAATCGTAGATGCCCGTACCGGCCTCCATATCTTTGATTGCTTTGTCATACTGCTGATCCCACGACGTGGTCTCGAAGTCGACCCTGATGCCGGTCTCCTTCTCGAAGGCAGGCGCGAGCACATCTTTAACGTAGTTGGAAGGTGGCGTGCTTTCGGAGATGCCACGGATAGTGACACCCTTGTATGGCTCAGCAGCCTTAGCCCAGAAGCTCATCTCGGCTGCCGGTGCGGCAGGTTGTTCGGCAGCCGGCGCAGCTGGTGCTGCTGCAGGCGGAGGAGCGGCACATGCAGCTAGCGTCATTACCAGCGCGGGCACCAGTGTCCAAGCTTTGCGAGCAGCATAGAGCGGATGTTTATTGGCAGACATTTCACTCTCCTTTCTTGAGCGTTCGGTACCTCATCAGTTCGCTGTTGCGAACAACATTAACCGACGAGAAATTCAAGAAAGACATTCGCACGACGGCGTAACTTGGTGGAGACAAAGGGTGCAATGACGCTGACAGCGTTCATATCCTGAAAGCGAAGCACGCCAATAAGGGACAAAGGACGCAATCACGTGCAAGATATACATGAAATCGTTTGGGATGTCAAACCGAATCTGAGCTCAGACTTTTGAAGAGCTTCAACAGCAACTAGCAGTTGCTGCGCCCGGTGCCTTTAGATGCACATCTACCGAAGTGGATCATGCTAAGTTCAGCCACCGTCGAGCATACGTAGCCGGTAGACATGTCGCTCAAAGACGTTGCGATGCTCAATTGTGCTACTGTGAATGCCGCGAATCGTCACTATCGTTCAATTGCGCCTATGTGCGTGATCACCACTACCCGCGTAATCTTGCCTGTCTGCGAATCTGGCATCCCTAATTCGACGCGCGACTACTCAACGTAGATCTCGACGTGCTCGCCGTCCTCGTCGTCCAGCACATCAATGATCTTGCCCTGCGCGCCGGACTTGATCGCCTCCACGATCTGGTTGATCTCTAGGCTTTCAGCTTCGGGGGCGAATTTGGCCGCGATCTTGGCCCCGACGCTGACTAGGCCGATGGGCAGATTCACGCTCACCTTCTGCTTTCCGGTCGCTATATCGGTCACCCGGATGCGCAGCCATCGGGCTCCGCCGGCGCTACGGATGTTGGCGTAGCCGGACGATGCGCCGGCGCTCGATCCAGCTTTATTGCCGGCCGATTCGCTCAACGCCGCCAGCAGCTTCGCGCCGTCCTCCGGAGAGACTTTGCCCTCCTCCACCATCTTCAAGATCTTCATGCGCTCTTCGGTGGTCGCCATGCTTGCTCCCTCCTTACGATCAAAATCATTCATCATTCAGCGGTCATCGCTCGTGGCGCGCAATAGGCTACAGCGATCGGTTCAAGAGGCTCATCCGTCACCGCTGTGGAACGGTCAACCCTCAAGCGCAGCCAGCAACTGCTCCGCCTGCGCGACGGTGATCTTCTTCTCTTGCAGCATGCGCAGGATTGCGATGCGCTCTTCGTCGGTCACGCCGGTCTTCGGCGGCGCTTCGAACGGCACGGTGGATGGATCGGGAGGCGGCGCAGTCCATCCGTAGTCCGTTCCGCGGCGTGCCGAACGGGCCGCAGCGCGCGCGGCCCTGGCCGCAGCGCGCTCGGCTTCTTTGCGGGCGCGTGCTTCCATCTGGCGCAGGCGGTGCTGCAACTTGGCCTCCATCTTGCGAATGGCCGCTTCGGCTTGTTGCTGTGCGCGCTCGACCTTCGCAGCCGGCACGCCGAAGCCGGCGAAGCGCTGGCCGAATTCGCGCGCCATCTGCTCGATGGAGCGCTGCAGCTCGCTCATCCCGCGCTCGACCTCGCGGATGGCGTCGCTCCAATCGTACGCAGCGGTTACTTCGTCACTTGCTTTGCCGTCGCTGCTGACCGACACCTCGCCGCCCGCGTTGACGCGGATGAAGGCTTGGCCGGCGCCAAACGTGAGGCGGCGCACGCCCCGCGCGTCGGTGATGTGCACCACAGCGTTTGCGCCGGCCGGCAACGCCAGCGAAACATCGCCGCCCGCATTCACCGTGAAGGCATCAGCCACGGAGACAAGCCGCACATCAACGTCGCCGCCGACGTTGACCGACTGGCCGGCAAAGGTCACACCTTCGGCCTGCAAATCGCCGCCGACCGCGTGGATGGACACAACACCTGCCACATCTTGCAACTCGCAGTCGCCGCCCACGCTGTGGATCTCGACGCCGCCGACGTCTTCGACATCGAGATCACCCCCGACGTGGCCGATGTTGACCGTCCGGTCGAATCCGCTTACTTCGAGGTCGCCCCCGACCGCCGCGATGTAGACCAGCGCATCGCGCGGTGCGAGCACCTCGGTGTCGTCTTCGGCAGAGATCACCACCCGGTTGCCGTCCGTCACCACGCTCGCATGCTCGTCGTCACTTTCGACTTCGATCCCCAGCTCGCCGGGTCGAAGGCCTTCGACCTCCAAGTCACCCTTGCATTCGATCACCAGTTCCGGCGATCCACTCGTTTCGATCGTTTTGTTCATGGCTTCATTCCTCTCGTCGGCTCAACAATTTCATGGCTTGTTCGGCAGTAATACGCCCTTGATCCAAGTCCTCCAGAATGCGCTTGCGCTCGGCGAGGGAGAGGCCGGGCGCAGCCGGTCCCTCGTCCTTGCCCGGCTCGTAACCCAAGGCGCGGATCACCTCGTGCAGCCGGGCGCGAATGGTGGGATACGACAAGCCCAGTTCGTTCTCCATCCGGCTGATCTTGCCCTCGCAGCGCACAAAGGTCTCGACGAATTGGAGCTGCTCGTCGCTGAGCCGGACGAATTTGCTCACCGCGAATCGGCCCTCGATCGTTACGTCACATTGGTCGCACTGGAAGCGCGTAACGGTAATACCGCCACCACAGATCGGGCATTGGTTGGGAAGATTTTTCATCAGTCATCCTTTCAAATCCGAAGCTAATTCTACATTTCAATTTCGAAAAGTCAATACTCACTTTTTGAAATTCAAACATCACATTAAAAAATTTAAAGGGCCGAGCGATTTATCTCGACCTTTTATGTTCGGCTCAGTCGAAATCGAAAAGCTCTTCTAGAAACGACTTGCGCCGCTTTCGTCTGGGGTAGTCGTCGTCCCAGTCGCGACCATAGTCGAAAGGCTCGCGCGCCGGCCTCGCCGGGCGGTCGAGGTCGCGCGGCACACCTGCATCTCGCTCGTCCCAAAGCTGAGCAGCCCGGCTGCGCTCGATGAGTTTATCCAGCTCGCCGCGATCCAACCACACGCCGCGGCAATTCGGACAGTAGTCAATCTCTACACCTTGGCGCTCGGCCAGCCGCATTTCGACGTCACAAATCGGGCATTTCATGTTTGCTTCCTCCTGTGATCGTTAAAGCATTCACAGAAGCGTTAGAAGGGCATCGAAAGGCCGGTGAGCATTCGCTTATAGACTCACGGTTTCCCGGCAAGCGCGCGTAACATGGGCTATAAACACTCGAACGGGCATGTCCAGCTACTGCGAATACGTGCGCTCGCCCAGAGCGCATCCGATCCACAGGTGGTATCACGATCACGAGCACGGCTTCCCTGTGCACGACGACAACGCCTTGTTCGAGCGCCTGGTGCTGGAGATCAACCAGGCCGGCCTGTCGTGGGACACCGTGCTGCGCAAGCTGGCACACTTCCGGCGCGCCTACGACGGCTTCGACGTGGACACCGTCGCGGCCTACGGCGAGGCCGACCGCGCCCGGCTGCTCGCTGACCCCGGCATCATCCGCAACCGGCTGAAGGTCAACGCCGCCATCGAGAACGCGCGGCGCATCGTCGCGCTGCGCGCGGACTACGGCTCATTCGCGGGATGGCTGGAGGCGCACCACCCACGGAGCAGAGATGAATGGGTGAAGCTGTTCAAGCAGACCTTCGTCTTCACCGGCGGCGAGATCGTCAACGAGTTCTTGATGAGCACTGGCTACCTGCCCGGCGCGCATGATGAAGGCTGCCCGATCTACGCGCGCGTCGCCGCCCTCCGGCCGGCGTGGATGCGCACGAAGCGCTGAACTAGCGGTCAGGCTCGACGAAGGTGACCAGCGGTGCCGTCGTGCCGCGTGCCGCCGCTTCTGCTGCCGAGGCTGCGCTCGGCGCCAGCACATAGACCGTCTTGCGCTCGCGCGAGCGGAAGGTGAGCGTGCCAAGCGAAGCCAGCACGGTCGGTGTGCCGGTCTGGCGCAGCTCAAGCGTGTAGGTGCCGGCCGGCTGCGTCGTGGTCTGCGCCGTGGGGAAGACGACGTTGAAGAGCCACACCGGGCCGCCGGTCACCGCTAGGTCTATGCCGCCGACGTCAACGGCCAGATGCGCCACGCGCAGGCTGAACTGGCCGACCGGCGGCAGCGCTGGATTCTCCAACGCGACGACCTGCAGTCGGCCCACCCGGTCGGCGATGGCAATCACATAGCTGCGGTCGAACGCCAAGGTGACGTTCGCGCTCACCAGCGGCGCGGTCGTACTCGGGTCGGCACCTGCGGGGAAGGCGCGCACCAGCACGATGGTCGCTGCGATACACCAGCGGCGCGTGCTGAACTGAGCATAGGCGATGTTCCTGGCTACAGGGGTGCGGTTGACGTACACGTCCAAGTTCGGCGCATCCGGCGAGGCGTGCAGGATGCGAAAGCAGGCCGCCCGCGTGACGGCGCTTGTCGCGCCGGCGCTCGAAAGCAGCACTGCGCCGGCCAGGACGGCCGATGCCAGGATGCGCAGCATGGAATTCATCGTCAACCTCCGATGCTGGTCAGTATAATCTCGCACCATGCGCGTGCACAAATGCGACCATCGCGGCGAGCGCAGGGTCAGCTACGACGGCGACGTGCTCTCGCGCGATGGTGAACGCATCACCCTGCGCGCCATCTGGACGCTACCAACCCGAACGTTGCCCTACGTGACACTGGAACAGGGGGACGTTTTCATCGAGACCTTCTACACCGACCGCTGGTATAACTTGTTCGAGATTCGCCATCGCCACGGCGACTTGAAGGGCTGGTATGCCGATATCTCCCGGCCGGCGCGCATCACCGGCGACGACATCGAGTGGGATGACCTAGCGCTGGACATCTGGATGAGCCCGGATGGCACAATGCTCATCCTGGACAAGGACGAATTCGAAACGCTCGCGCGCGAGCTGCCGCCGAACGAAGCAGCCAGCGCGCGCGGCGCAGTCGCACTCATGCAAGACGAACTACGCACGCAATGGCGGCGCTTCGCCAACGACGCGATTGCCCATGCGCTGACGAGCCGCGGCTGGACGCTCGGCACAGCCGAGTCGTGCACCGGTGGGCTGATCGGCGACGTGATCACCGGCCGGCCCGGCAGCTCGGCCTACTTCATGGGCGGCATTATCGCCTACAGCAACGTGATCAAGCAACGCGCGCTCGGCGTGCGCGAGTTGACGCTCCGGCAACACGGCGCAGTAAGCGAGCCGTGCGCGCTGGAGATGGCGCGCGGCGTGCGACGCGCGCTCGCAGTGGACGTCGGCGTGAGCGCGACGGGCATCGCCGGGCCGGACGGCGGCAGCGCAGACAAGCCGGTTGGGCTGACCTACGTCGGCGTCAGCTCGCCGCTGGGCGAGCAAGTCGAGCGCAACGTCTGGCCGCACGACCGCGCCGGCAACAAACAAGCCACTGCCGACGCCGCCCTGCGCCTGCTGATGCAGCACCTCGCCATTGACCCCGAGGCGCATGCCGGCGCGCCAGCCGAATCCCGCCGCTCCGGTTGACATGGGCGCTTCACTTGGATCTGTGCTGGCCGACCTGGTCGGCAACACGCCGTTGATCCCGCTCCGGCGCATCGCCGCGCACGTCGCGCCGGTCGAGATCTACGCCAAGGCCGAGTGGTTCAACCCCAGCGGCTCGGTCAAGGATCGCGCTGCGTTGAACATCATCCGCACGGCGATTCAAGCCGGCCACCTGACGAAGGAGAAGACGTTGCTGGACGCCACCAGCGGCAACATGGGCATCGCCTACGCCATGCTCGGCGCCGCGCTGGGCTATCGTGTGCGCTTGGTCATCCCGGCCAGCGTTACCCCCGAACGCAAAGTGATCTTGAACGCCTACGGCGCGGACATGATCTTCACCGACCCGATGGCCGGCAGCGACGGCGCGATCGAGAAGGCGCGCCAAATCTATGCCCAATCGCCGGATGCGTTCTTCTACGCCAACCAGTACGACAACGATGCGAACTGGCTGGCGCACTACCACGGCACAGCCGAGGAGATTTGGCGGCAAACCCAGGGGCGCATCACGCATTTCGTCGCCGCGCTGGGTACCAGCGGCACGTTCGTGGGCGTCGGCCGGCGCCTGCGCGAGCTGAATCCGAACATCCGCCTGATCTCGCTGCAGCCGGACTCGCCGCTGAATGCGATCGAGGGCTGGAAGCATATGCCGACGGCGATCCAGCCGAAGATCTACGACCCAGCGTTGGCGGATGAGAACATCGAGATTACGACCGAAGAGGCGCAATACACGGCGCGGCAGCTCGCACGCGAGGAAGGGCTATTCGTCAGCCCATCCGCCGGTGGCGCCGTTGCCGGCGCGCTCGGCGTCGCCGAGAATTTGCGGGAGGGCGTGATCGTCACCATCCTCGCCGACGCCGGTTACAAATACACGAGCGAACGCTTCTGGTAAATGCACCATGCTCACCATTCCGCAAGCGCTCTTCGAGAAAATGACTCGTCACCTGGAGGCCGGCTATCCCTACGAAGCCTGCGGCATCCTGATCGGCGAGGTGGATGACCCACTCCAGCCGCGCGACCGGCGCGTGCGCGACGTGATCTTGGTTGCCAACGCCTGGGACGAAGTGAACGAGCGCGAGAGCCGGCACAACCGCTACTTAATCTCGCCGGACGAGTACGTTAAGGCCGACCGTGAGGCGAGCAAGCGCGGCCTAGACATTGTCGGCGTCTTCCATTCGCACCCCGATCACCCCTCGCAACCGTCGGAGATGGATCGCAGCCAGGCCTGGCCGGGCATCTCGTATGTGATCGTCTCGGTGCGCGACGGCAAAGCGACGACGGCGCAATCGTGGCTGCTGCGCAACGAGCGCGATGCGTTCGAGGAAGAATCATTAATCATTAGTCATTAGTCATTAGTCGCTGGTTGCTGGTTGCTGGTCGTTAGTCGCTAGTTGCTGGTCGCTAGTTACCACTTACCAGTTACCAATCGTTCGCCGCGAGCGGGAAGTCGGGAGCCAGGGTGGTTTAGCAATCATGGGAGCCGGCAACTGCACGCGAAATCGGGTATCCTTGTGCGCATGTCAATCACGATTCGCATCCCCACCCCGCTGCGGCCGTATGTGGGTGGGGCGAAGGAGATCACCGGCCATACCGGCACCGTCGCGGAAGTGCTGGCGGCATTGAGCAGCACGTATCCTGAGCTGAAGCGGCATCTGTTCAACGAAGAGGGGAAGCTGCGTTCATTTGTCAACGTGTATGTGGGCGACGAAGACGTGCGCTACTTGCAGGGGCCGGACACGCCGGTGCCCGACGGCGCGACGCTGAGCATCGTGCCGAGCGTGGCCGGCGGCGCTGCGCCATCGCCGGTCGCCGCAGAAACGAGCATCGCACACCTTTCCAACGACGAGATTCGCCGCTACTCGCGCCACTTGATCCTGCCCGAGATCGCCATAAGCGGGCAGAAGAAGCTCAAGCAGGCCAGCGTGCTATTGGTCGGCGCAGGCGGGTTGGGCGCGCCGGCGGCCATGTACCTGGCCGCAGCCGGCGTCGGCCATCTCGGCATCGTGGACTTCGACGTGGTGGACGAGTCGAACCTGCAACGGCAGATCATCCATGGCCAGAGCACCGTCGGCAAGCCCAAGTTGCAGAGCGCAGCACAACGCATCAAAGACATCAACCCGTTCGTCGAGGTGACCGGCTACGAGGAGCCGCTGACCAGCCAGAACGCGCTGCGCATCTTCGCCGATTATGACGTGATCGTGGACGGCACCGACAACTTCCCCACGCGCTACTTGGTCAATGACGCGTGCGTGTTGCTCGGCAAGCCGAACGTGTACGGCAGTATCTTTCGCTTCGAGGGACAGGCCTCGGTGTTCTGGGCCAAGCACGGCCCGTGCTACCGGTGCTTGTATCCCGAGCCGCCGCCCCCCGGCCTGGTGCCGTCGTGTGCAGAGGGCGGCGTGCTGGGCGTGTTGCCCGGCGTGATCGGCGTGATCCAGGCGACCGAGGCGATCAAGCTCATCACCGGCATCGGCGAGCCGCTGATCGGCCGGCTGTTGCTCTACGACGCGCTGGAGATGCGCTTCCGCGAGTTGAAGCTGCGCAAAGACCCGGCCTGCCCCATCTGCGGCGAGCATCCCACTGTGCGAGAGCTGATTGACTACGACGCGTTCTGCGGCGTGCCGTCGCGCAACGGCGCCGCGCAGGAGGCCGGCCACGGCGTGCCGGAGATCACCGTCCAAGAGCTGAAGCAGCGCATCGAAGCCGGCCTGGAGAAGACCAACACGATCCTGATTGACGTGCGCGAGCCGTACGAATGGCAGATCGCCCACCTCGACGCCGCGCGGCTCATCCCCAAAGGCGAGATTCAGAATCACCTACACGAGCTGAGCCAGGCCGACGAGATCCTGGTGCACTGCCGCAGCGGCGCGCGCAGCGCCGACGTGGTGAAGTTCTTGATCAATGACGTCGGCTTCCGCAAGGTGAAGAACGTCAAGGGCGGCATCCTGGCCTGGGCGCGTGAGATTGACCCGAGCATGCCGGTGTATTGACGGCGCATCAACGCACGGCTGCTGCCAGGTTCGCTGCGCCGGCGATGGCAATCGCTGCGCCGGCGAGCGCCATCACGCCTGGCGCGATCCACAGGCGCAGCGGTGAGGCGATCTGGGCAATCTCCGGGTAGGTCGGGTCGTAGATCACCGTCACCTGCTCGCCAACCTCGTGCTCGGACGCGCGTGGGAGCGGTACTTCGACCGGCCGGCCGTCGCGCGTGGTGAACCGGAGCAGCGCGGGTGGGCGAGACGATGCATCTTCGCCCTGCGGCGCGTTTGCGGCGTGAATGGTTGCCGTTGCCGTGTAGGCCAGCGAACGCCGCAACAACACGACGCCGGCCGCGGCCAACAAGCACCCGACAACGATGAGCGGCATCGCGACGATCAAACGCACAGGATCCATAGCCGTTAGTGTGAACCATTCCTGCCCACACAGCAACTCGACCCAACCAACCTGACCGACCCGCATGGACTTCCTCTCCCATCATCTGCTCGCCGAGATTGCGCACCAAGTTGGCACACCTTGCTATGTGTATGACCGGGCGCGCATCGCAAAGAACTACGCGCGGCTGGCAAATGCGCTCACGCCTGCCCCGGACGTCGGGCACATCTGCTACTCCGTCAAAGCGAACAGCAACCTCTCTATTCTGCGGCTGATGCGCGACCTGGGCACAGGCTTCGACGTGGTGAGCGGCGGCGAGCTGCAGCGCGCGTTGCTGGCCGGCGCTGCGCCGGATAGCATCGTGTTCGCCGGCGTGGGCAAGCGCGACGATGAGCTGGTCGCTGCACTGGACGCCGGCATCGGCTGGATCAACGTCGAGAGCGCTCAAGAGCTGCGCCTATTGAGCGATTTGGCGACGGCGCGCGGTGTCATCCAGCGCGTCGCATTGCGGGTCAACCCCGGCGTTGACCCACACACCCATCGCTATCTCGCCACCGGCAAGCGCGCCAGCAAATTCGGCATTGAGATCGAGGAGGCGCTGCGACTCGTCGCTCAACGGGCAGATTGCCCCGGCCTTGCCATCGAAGGCATTCACATCCACATCGGCTCGATGGTGAGCGACGTCGCGCCGTATTTGGACGCGATGCGGGTTGCGCTCGAGGTCATCGCGCAGTGCCGGGCGCTGGGCGCGACGATCACCACGCTCAACCTCGGCGGCGGCTTCGGCGTCGCTTACCAACCCGAGCAGGCCGGTGCACCGATCGAGGCTATTGCCGATGCCATCTTGCCGCCGGCGCGCCGGGCCGGCCTGCGCTTGTTGTTCGAGCCAGGCCGCGCGATCGTCGCCGACGCCGGCGTGTTACTCACGCGCGTGCTCTACACCAAGACGAACGGCGGCATGCGCTACGTAGTCGTAGATGCCGCGATGAACGACTTGATCCGGCCGGCGCTGTATGGCGCAGGGCATCGGGTGTCGGTGGTGTCGGGGGCGTCGGAGGTGTCGGGAGTGTCTGAGGTGTCAGAGGTGTCGGTGGTGGGGCCGGTGTGCGAGAGCGGCGACGTGTTGGCCGAGGGAGTGATGTTGCCGGAGTTACGGCGCGGCGACCTGCTGGTGATCTATCACGCTGGCGCATACGGCATGAGCATGGCCAGCAACTACAACACCCGCCCGCGCGCCGCCGAAGTGCTGGTCGCAGACAACCAGTGGAAGGTGATTCGCAGGCGAGAAATCATGGCAGACCTTTGGGCGCAGGAAGTAGAATGTTTGGCCTGAGCCGGTGTTGAAGTTGCTGGAACATGTCCGTGCAAAAAACCCCCGATCGCCGCGGCGGCGTGGATAACCAGAAGATTCACTGGGAGGAAGATTTGAAGCCGTTCAAACGTCTTCCTCGGCAACCGCGCGATTACCCGCAGCAGCGCGTGCCGGCCATCATCCCGATGGCGATCAGCTTCGCCCTGGTCGGCGTCGCCTGCTTTCTGGCCGCGTCGTTCGTCAACCAGAATCGCCCTGCGCTGAACTTCAGCGCGCCGACTGCAACGATCCAGATCATCTTGCCCACGCCGACGGAGGTGATCCCGCCGACCGCCACGCCCTACGTCGCACCGACCGACACGCCGATCCCGGAGCCGACGGCCGTCACCGAGGGCCAAGTAGGCACGATCGGCGTTGGCGTGCGCGTGGTGATCTTCGGCACGGGTGGCAACGGCCTCAACTTCCGGCGCGAGCCTTCGATTTCGGCAGAGAAGATTCGCAGCCTGCCCGAAGGCACGATCTACGAAGTGGTCGGCGGCCCGCAGGAGAACGGCGGCTACGTGTGGTGGCAATTGCGCGACCCCACCGACGGCACCATCGGCTGGGGCGTGCAAAACTACATGCGACCTGCGCCTTGAAATTGAGAATTGAAAATTGAGAATTGAGAAAGGGCAGGCGCAACTTACCACTTACGGTTTACGCTCCACGATTCACGCTCCACGCCTTCACGCGGGATACGTCGCCAGCCGTTTCTCCGCTACGCGCTGGTTCAGGCGCTGCAGCCGGCGGGTGATCTCGGCCTTGACGCGCGGCAGATCAATCGTGAGCAGCCGGCCATAGCGCATCAGCAACCTGCCGTCGCAGATCACCGTGTCCACATCGCCTGCGCGGGCCGAATAGACGAGGTTGGCGATTGCGTCGTAGCACGGGAAAAGATGCGCGCCGTCCTGGCGCAGCAGAGCGATGTCGGCCAGCTTGCCCTCGGCCAACTCGCCGATGTCCGGCAGGCGCAACGCCGCCGCGCCGCCAGCGAACGCAATCGCCATCACGTCCTGCAGCGGCATGGTCGTCGAATCTTTCGCGGCCTGCTTCTGGTCGAGCGCCAGCAAGCGCATCTGCTCCAGCACATCCAGCGTGTTGCTGCTCACCACGCCGTCGGTGCCAATGCCCACGACGATGCCGGCCTCGCGCATCGCGTGCACCGGCGCCGTGCCCATCGCCAGCTTCATGTATGTCTTGGGGCACTGCGCCACGGCAACGTCGTGATCCTTCAACATGGCGATGTCTTCGGGCGTCAGGGCGATGCCGTGCGCCAACAACACCGGCACGTCGAGCACGCCGGCCTGCTGCAGCATGACCGGCGGCGTGACCCCGTGCTGCTTCAAACTGAGCACCACCTGATCGTGTGTCTCGCTGCAGTGGATATGGATGCCGGTGTTCAACTCCTTGGCGCGCCGGGCCGTGAGCGCCAGGAAGTCGCGGTCGCACAGGTAGGGCGAATGCGGCGCGAGCCACGTGGTGATGCGCCCGCGAGCTCCGCCCTGCCAACGCCGCGCGAAGTCCACCGTTTGGTTCAGCTTCGCCTCGCCTTCGTGGCCGAAGACGGCCCAGCCGATATTGGCGCGCACACCGGCTTCGTCCACCGCCTCGGCGATTTCGTCGCAGAAGAAGTAATGATCGGCGAACGTGGTGACGCCGCTCTGGATCATCTCAGCGATGGCCAGCAGCGCGCCCCAGTAGATGTCCTCCGGCTCCTCGTTGCTCTCCAGCGGCCAGATGTAGTCGTTGAACCAGGACTCGATGGTGACGTCCTCGGCCAGGCCGCGGAAGAGCACCATCGGCGCGTGCGTGTGGCAGTTGATCAGGCCGGGGATGGCGAGCAGGCCGCTGGCGTCAACCACCTCGCGTGCCTGGGCGCGGTCAATCGCGTCGGTGGGGGTGATCGCCGCGATGCGGTTGCCGGCGATGGCGATGTCGCGATCGTTGACGACGGCGTATTTGCCGTCCTGCCGGACCAATACATCACAGCCGGTGATGAGCAGATCGAACGTCGAGAGCGCCTGTGGCATCAGCCGGAGTATATTCAGTTCGCTCCGCCGAGCAACACAATCATCAATCATTAATCATCCATCCACCACTCCCAATGCGCCTCGACAACCTCCTGCGCTTCGACTACTGGCTCGACGCCTCGGTCACTGCACAACCTGCCGGGCCGGCGATGTGGCTGGCCGTGGTTGCGGGGGTGATCGGTTGTTTCGTTGTCGGGTGGTTGGGACGAAGCGGGCGCGCATCGCGCGACATCACCCTCGCGTGGATCGTCGCGAGTGGATTGGTCGCGCTGGTCGGGCTGGGGCGGCTGTTTGCGATTCCCGTGATCGGCTGGCGCGTCGGCTGGCTGGTCGCGGCGTTGCTGGCGCTCGCACCGCTGGCGAAGCACGCGCTCGGCCGTGCGTGGGCAGACGGGCTGGCGACCGATTGCCTGCACGCGCTATCCTTCGGCCCGCCGCGCGCAGCCGGCGACTGGAGCGCGACGACCGCGGCGTTATGGCTGGCGACGCACTGGCTCGGCCTGTCCGTCGTCTTCGCCAACCTCAATCTCTCCCTTCTGCTGGCGCCGGCGCTGCTGGCGTTTTTGCTTGCGCCACTCGTCATCACGGCTGCGCTGGGTCGGGCGCGCCGGCGCTCGGTTCGGCTGTGGACGCTCTCCTCGCTCTCGCCCTTAACCATCACCTACCTCACGACAGGGCTGAGCTTCAGCGGCGTGCGATTCGAGGGTGTGCTCAGCGGCGTGCTTTCGCCACTGCTGTCGCTCATCGTCACGTCGGCGCTTGCGTTCGTGATCGGCGGGCGGTGGGCAGCTCAGCGATTGGAGATGGGCGATGTGGGATTCGTGCGCCAGAGCGCGATGCTGCTGGTGGCCGCGTCCATCGGCTGGTCGGCGTGGGCGGCCATGGTGCTGCACACGCATGGCGTCACCGGCAGCGATCCGTACGCCTACGCGCAGATGGGCGTAGACCTGGTGACGCGGGGCACCGTGTTTCACGCCTTCCCGCTGGCGCGCCTCACCTATGCGCTGGACATCCCATCTCATCCGATCGTGCACGTCGGCTACCGCATCCCCGACGGCGCCGGCTACGAATCCACCACCGTCTGGCCGCCGGGCTATGCGGTCTTCACCGGCCTGGCCTATCTGCTCGCCGGCGAGCGCGGCCTGTATCTCATCACGCCGCTGTTGAACCTGATCGCGCTCGGCGTGGTCGCGTGGTTTGCGTATCAAGTTTCAGGCGTCGGGGGTCAGGGGTCAGGGGTCAGGGGTCGGGGATCAGGGGTCAGGGGGCGGGGGTCGTATGAGGGAGAAGCCGACCCAAAAGACGCAGGACGCAGCGCGCGTTACGCCATCGCCGCGCTCACCGTCTTCTTCACCGCCACGTCGTATCAACAGGTGGAGTGGCAGATGATGCCCATGGCCGACATCGCGGCGCAACTGTTCTCGATCCTGGCGCTGACGCTGGCGTTGCGCGCCCGTGGCTCGTTGCTGATGGCCGGCCTGAGCGGTCTGGCGCTGGGCATCGCATTCGACATCCGCTACACGCAGGTGCTGATGGCGCCGGCGATTGCACTGGCACTCGCGCCCTCCGGTCGCGAGACGCAAGATGCAGGACGTAGGACGCAAGACGCAGAACGCAAGACGAAGGACGCAAGACGCAAGACGCCGGACGATCATCTCACGCTCACATCTTACGTCTTGCGTCTTGCGTCCTCCGCCATCGCTGCGCTGATCGCCGCCCTGCCCGTGCTGGCCTATCACCAGTACGCCTTTGGCAACCCCCTCGTCACCGGCTCGGAAGAGCTGGCGCACTTCTCGCTGGCCGGTCTGCCGGAGACGGCGATGCGCACGCTGGGCGAGCTCAACCACTATCGCGAGTTCGGCCTGCTGGCGCCGCTGATCGCGCTTGGCTTGGTCGCCGCGCTCCGCCAGCATCGCCGCGCGCTGGTCGTGCTCGCCGTCATGTTCATCATCCTGTTCGGATTTCACGCGGCCTACCACTATCTAAAGTTGCGCGACATCTTGTTTATCTTCCCTGTAATCAGTTGGCTTGCAGCGCTGGGGGCGGTCGAGCTGTGGCGCATGGTCTCAGGTTTGAGCTCTCAGTTTTTAGTTTTGAGTTCTCGACCTTCCACACTGCCTCAACGCCGCGATGCACAGCCATTTTCAATTTTCAATTTTCAATTTTCAATTTTTGGCCGTCTGTTGATGATCACCACAATCTGCGGAATGTCTTTCCTATTCGTTCTGCGCAGCATGGAGACGCTGGCCTTGCCGGTCACGCGCGGCTTTGGCGGCTTCGGCTACCTGGTGCGCGAGCAGCGCCTCTCGTTCGACCGCCTGCGCCAGATGACGCCGGATGACGTCGCCATCGGCTGCTCGCTGAACAGCGGGGCGGTGGATTTGCACGCGCAGCGCATGGCCTTCCGGCCGGCGGGCTGGACGCCGGATGAACTCACGCGTTTCGTAGATGCGCTGCATGCGCAGGGCCGGCCGGTCTTCCTGCTGGACGACGGCGCGGAACTACAGGAAGCGTTGGCGACGCTGCGCGCGCGCTATGCCCTGCGCGAAGTCGGCCGCTTGGATGTGCCCTACTACGAGGCCGTCGGCGGCGGATCGCAGAACCGGCGCGTGCCGCTGTTCAAAATCGAGGCGCGCCGATGATCTGCTGCGGCTTAAAATCATCACCGGGTGAATGCACAACTCACAACTCACAACTCACGACTCACGACTCGCGACTCACAGCTCGCAGCTTCTTGACCTCGCCGTCGTCATCCTGAACTACAACACGCGGGATCTGCTGCGCGATTGCTTGTGTTCGCTGCGCGCGCAGGCCGGCTTGCACTTCGTCGCCTGCGTGGTGGACAACGCCTCGACCGACGACAGCGCCGCGATGGTGGCCGATGAGTTCCCGGAGGTGCTGCTGGTTCGCAGCCCGGTCAACGACGGCTTCTCCGCCGGCAACAACCTGGGGCTGAGGCGCTTCGGCTTCCCGGAGCATGGCCGGGCGCGATACGCCATGCTGCTCAACCCAGACACGGTCGTTCCGCCCGACGCGCTGCGCCGGCTGGTTGCCTTCGCCGACGCGCACCCCGACGTCGGGGTGGTCGGCCCGAAGTTGGTGCTCATGGACGGCTCGCTGGACAAGGCGTGCCGGCGCAGCTTCCCCACGCCGGAGGTGTCGTTCTATCGCTTCGTTGGCTTGAGCAGGCTCTTCCCGCGCAGCAAGCGCTTCGGCCGCTACAACATGACCTATCTGGACGAGAACGAACAGGCGGACGTTGACTCCGTCGTCGGCGCGTGCATGATGTTGCGCGCCGAGGTCATCGCCCGCATCGGGCTGCTCGACGAGCAATTCTTCATGTATGGCGAGGACCTGGACTGGTGCCTGCGCGCCAAGCAGGCCGGCTACCGCGTGGTGTATTACCCCGATGTGACCGTGCATCACGTCAAGCGCGCCGCCAGCCGCGCGAGCGCAAAGGCGCAATACGAGTTCCAGCGCGCGATGTGGCTGTTTTATAAAAAGCACTACCGCGCCAGCACCCATCCGCTGGTGGACGGGCTGGTGAGGTTGGGACTGGCCGTGCGCGGCGGGCCGGCGCTGCTGCGCGAGATGTCGCGGGACTGACAGGTTGAACGTTGCAGGTTACAGGTTACAGGTTACAGGTTGCAGGTTGCACGTTGGTAAGTTGCAGGTTGCACGTTGGTCGCTTCGTGAGGCGAAGACGCAGAAGAGAGGTTGAGATGACCCCCGAAGAGATGTATCCGTTCCGCATGTTCGGCGTCGCCATGACGACGTTCATCTTGCTGTGCGGCCTGGCCGTGGTGCTGCGGCCGAAGAAGAAGATCGTCTCGCCCGGCCATCGCATCGGCAACTTCATCATCTGGATGCTGGGCGAGAAGAACGGCTTGCGCATCATCCGGCTGTGCGGCTGGGCGATGATCATCGGCGGCGCGGTGGGGTTGATCTCGGTGCTGAGCGCGCTGCTAAGTGCGTCGTAGGGCGCGTGCGCCGTTCCACGACCATGCCGCCACGCGCGGCGCGATACGAACCTGTACCCTGGATGGGGTAGATCGCGCCCTACCGCCGTGGGCCATCGTAGGCGCGGACGCCGTTCCGCGCCGATTGTGCTGAGCGAATAGGCAAGGTCGCGCGGCCAGAAGACCCGGCGTAGCCTCGCTCAGGCGTAGGCGCGTCATGCCCGCGAATTCCCCGCGTAGTCGGTGAGGCGCGGGAATGATATGCCTATGTCGCTTGAGGGCGAATTAGCCCACATTGGCCATGCAGTGGATATTAACCCGCGCTGCTGCATCTACACGCGGGCTTCGACAGGCTCAGTCCACAAAGCGCAGCACGCGACGCTCAGCCCGCGGCTACTTGTGCCGATGGCGCATCGCCCGTTCCCTCAGCGTGGCCATTCATGGCCGCGCGGCTGAATTCCC